>JAGTRA010000095.1 GCA_018396935.1 Candidatus Bathyarchaeota archaeon | reverse complement strand
CAGCAAAGCAGCTTAACATAAACAAAGTAGAAGTGTTAAGGCTTGCCCATAAACTGGTTTTTGAAACCATAAGACATCAAAATGTTATAGACAGGTTCATTAACGAGCAGTTAAAGCCTAAATCTCTTAACGAATTTGCTTTAGGGGTTCAATCATTTTTAAGGTTGTATGTATATCAAACTAGGATAGCGAAAAACTGGTCAAATGTAGATTTTCAAGAAGCTGAAGATATCGTTAAGCTTGGGAGAGCCATTTTAGGGTGGAAAGCGCTAAAGGAAGTTGAACACATATTTGGAAAACTGTTAACGGAACATGTTACTGAAATTTTAAAAAATACTAGCGACGAAGAACGAACAGGTCTCTTAACTTTTCATCCAACATGGTTTGTGAAATATTGCTTTAAATTATTTGGGAGAAAAAAGGCTATTGAATTATTGAAAGCGAACATGAGGAGTCCTCCAACATATATTAGACTGAATACATTGAAAGGAGAGGAGGAGGATATCCTAAAAAAGATTGGCGAGGAAAATATTAAAGTGGAGAAAGTTGAAGGGTTAAAATATGCCTATAAAGTCTTATCTTCAAAACGCCCCCTAGTCCGATCCAAAAGTTTTAGAGAAGGATTATTTTACATACAGGATAAGGCCAGCTGTTTTGCAGCTGAAGTTGCTGACCCAAAGGAAAATGATGTTGTTCTAGATATATGCGCAGCACCAGGGGCTAAAACAACATATCTTGCACAGTTAATGCGGAATTGTGGCAGAATCTTCTCTATAGACTACTCGAAGCGAAGGATGGATGTATGGAGGAAAGAGGTGGCTAGGATGGGTGTAGAGATAGCTGAACCGATTATAGCGGATGCATGTAACCCTCTACCAGTTAATGTGGAGGCAGATGTAGTAGTTTTAGATCCGCCATGTACAAGTACTGGAACATTTGCCAAACTTCCGTCTACGAAATGGAGACTTACTTCACGTTCTATATACAAGATGGCTGAAATCCAGTGGCAAATGCTTAAGAAGGCGGCGGAGAAAGTTAGACCAGGAGGAAAACTGATATATTCTACGTGCAGCATCACAATAGAGGAGAATGAAATGCTCATTGAAAAATTTCTGAAATGGCATCCAGAGTTTCAACTTGTAGATATCAAACAAAATTTTGGTGCACCCGGGCTCAGGGGGTTGAATAAATGCAGAAGACTTTATCCACATATACATGAATGTAACGGCTTTTTTATAGCTAAAATGATAAAAAGCGAAATTTGACATTACCTTCGTCTTTTTTCAATGAAACATATTATTTCAAATATCAGCTTAGCAGCTTGGATTGCTGAGATACCATTATCATAATTTGGAGCCACCTCTACGACGTCAAAGCCTATTATGTGATCCTTACTTAATCCGTACAGAATGTCGAGGAGGAATACTGGATCAATACCACCTGGCTCAGGATTTTGTACAGCGGGTGCATAAGCCGGATCTAACACATCCATATCTATCGATAAATATATGTTTCCAAAATCAGCTATTTTCTCCTTTAGTAGCTTCACCACCTCTCTACTTCCGTATTCCTTAAGTTGTAGTGCTGTTATGAAGTCTACGCCAGCCTTTTTAGCATACTCGATCTCCTCCCTGCATACCGCCCTTGTGCCAACTTCAATTATTTGAACAGATTTCATAAGCTCTTTAATCCTGCGCATAAAGGTTGTATGAGAAAGTTTCACTCCTAGGAATTCATCACGAAGATCTAAGTGAGCATCAAAGCTTATAACAGCGGTTTCAGCCATCCTGTTTCCAAAACCCTTCAGAATACCAAAGGTTATAGTATGTTCTCCACCCATCACGACTGGGATTTTACCACATGCCGTTATCTCCGCCACAACATTAGAGAGATTTTCCAACGTTTTCTCCACAGATGTTGAAATATGAAGATCGCCTAAATCGTGCAGCCGTGCATCCTCTATATCGAATTCTGAACGAAAACTATACGTTTCAATATTCAATGAAGCCTCTCTTATAGCGTTAGGTCCAAACCTGGCACCAGTACGAAAAGTGCTTGTAGCGTCAAAAGGAACCCCCAAAACAACATAGTCAGCTTCCTCGAATGGCTTCTGAAAACCACTAAATATGTTCGATTGAGAAACCAATAACTCCCTAAACCCCATAGCCGACTTCCTCCTAAGAGTAGTAATGCCTATCTAAACGCTCATGATCTAAAGCTTTTCCTCTCTAAACTAAATTAGTGATTAAGGTAATTTTGGCATCAATTTAATATATGACAGTGTAACAAATAGACTTTAATGTTTAATTTGAAGTGAGCATGTATGAATAAAAAAGCAATCATAATGCAGGACCGCGGGTTCCTCACGGCTTTGATTTTCTACATGGTTACTGGCTTAGCATGTTTGAGCACTTTGGCAATGGATCACAGACTTATCCACATGGCGATCCTCGGCATTTTCAGCATTGCCTCAGCCTTCAGCCTCCTGAAGTGGAAAAAGTTAACTTTATGGTTTGCTATGCCTCTCTTATTAACAGCGACTACTTTTTCAAGCATGATACTCTACTATATGGCATTTAGCATAGTAGGAGTTATTGCAGCAGGGTACATGGTGCTAATATGGATCTGCACGTCTTACCTCATTTATAAAAGGGAACAATTAAAATAAAGCGCATAGATATGCAAAATTTACAATTCTCTGAAAAGGTGAACAACCACTTCCTCTCCTACATCAATAAATTGCTGATTTTCTGGAATTTCAATAAATCCATCCGCCTTGAGTAGGGTCGTTATGGCTCCTGAGAGACCTGTAGAAACAGGATCTGCAAGTAAACGTCCACGTTCATCCTTCTTAACATTAACCATAACAAATGTTTTCCTCCCTTTATCTGAAAACATTCTCGTAGATGCAATGGCTTTTATGGTTTCTTCTTTAGGTTTCCGCCCAGCTAAACCCATAATGATTGGACGTACTAGTAAGTAGAAAACGAGCAAAGCAGAGGCAGGATGCCCCGGCAACGCGAAAACAGGTTTATCGCCTATTATAGCCACAGTAGTAGGCTTTCCAGGTTTTATAGCCACACCACACACAACTACACCGGGATCTCCAAGGGTGTTAAGAACCCTTGGGATAAGATCCTTGGGCCCTACAGAGACACCACCAGAGGTTATGACAACATCAGCATCGGATAAGGCTTTTTTTAAAGCTTTTTCAATTGTAAGAGCATCATCCGGGAAAACTCCCAGGTATATTGGATTTCCACCACATTCTTTAACGGCAACGCTTAGACTATAAGCGTTTATATCGTAAATCTTTCCAGACTCAAGGGGTTTCCCAGGCTCGGTTACTTCAGCACCTGTAGATAGTACAGCTACACGAGGAACCTTGTAAACCTTTACCTTACTGAGGCCGATGGCTGCAAGAGCCCCTATCTCCCTTGCCCCCAGCACCATGCCCTCAGTTAATACTGTTTCGCCTCTCTTTATATCCGAGCCAGCTTTCATGATATTTGCATACTTGGTTACAGCTCTATAGATGTAAACTTCATTATCCATTCGTTCAGCATGTTCAGACATTACAACAGCATCAGCACCATCAGGTATGGGAGCACCAGTCATGATTTCAACAGCTTCCCCACGCCCTATGGATATTTTCGGCACTTCACCAACACTTACAGCGCCACATACCCTTAGCCTTATGGGGTTATTCTCATCAGCTCCGAAAGTGTCCTCAGATCTTACCGCATAACCATCTACGGTTGAGCGGTTAAAGGGTGGAACATCAATGCCAGAAACGACGTCAACTGCTAAAACCCTTCCACAGGCCTCTAAAATATCAACTTCTTCTATGCCAAGTGGAGCAACCTTGAGGTTTTTTATAATGATGCCTTCTGCTTCTTCAAGGGTTATTAACCTTCTAAACATTTTATTCAACCACTTCTAAAGTATCAAATAAATGAACTTGAACAATTTCTCCAGCTTCCATGCCCTCACGATTTTCAGGGATGACAATATATCCGTTAGACTTAATCATTGTTGATAGGAGACCGGAACCTCTAGAGCTAATAGGCTCTGCTAGGAAATCATTACCTCTTTTGCAGACACGAACACGAACAAATGTTTTCCTC
>JAGTRA010000094.1 GCA_018396935.1 Candidatus Bathyarchaeota archaeon | reverse complement strand
AGATCTACTATTTCCAGGATGGAATCAAAAGACAGACGCCATAAAAAGGGTTGGATTAAAGGTTAGAGCCCTAATAAGAAAGATTAGAGGGCTAACATTCGAGGATAGAGAACGACTATATAATGAGATAATGGATAACCTGACGAAGGTGGGCTGAGAAAAAGCATGGAAATCCCCTACAGGGTCGAGCATAGAAACGTCAAACATCCAAGATTAGAATTCAAAGATCTACAACTCCTAATAATACTACCACACCACACGAAAGACCCAACAGAAATAATAGCGAGGAGAAAAGCCTGGATAGAGAGGAAATGGAGCCAAATCCAAGAAGCCATAAAAAACTCCGGTGAAGCAGAGGGCTTTATGATATTCGGCGAAAAATACACGATAGAAAACGCAGATGTCAATAAACCGGCAATAGACCATGCACAAAAGAAGATAATATTAAACCCAAAAAACCAAAAACACACAAAGCAGCTACTAAATCAACTGAAAAAACTCCTAAGAAGGAAACTTGAGGAGATAATAGGCGAATACTCGGCTAAAACAGGCTTCAAACCAGAGAAGATAATGATTAGGCGGCAGAGGACAAAGTGGGGAAGCTGCTCAAGTAGCGGAAACATAAGCTTAAACCTTAAACTCATATGCCTACCAGAGGAGATGATAAGATACATAGTCCACCACGAAGTAACACACCTAAAACATAGAAAACATAACGGGGCATTCTGGCAGACAATAAGCCAAGAATACCCAAACTATAGGCAAATAGAGAAAGAACTACTCACACAATGGTTCAAAACGGAAAAACTACTCCAAAACCTAACAAGACCAAAAGAAGGAGATCCTTGAGAGAATGAAGGAACCTTTTCAAACTTGGCGAGGAAAAGCTTAAAAACCGTATAGAGCTACGCGAAACCTCCTCGTAAAAAGGTCCAGGCAGTTTCCTCGCTTGTTCTATCCGGTTTTTGACCTGCTTAAGGGTTTATGTCCTGAGGGCTTAGCCGGCCTATTATTAAGGCAATATGTATGAAAAGCTATAAGCGGGGTTAGGATTACATTGTTCGGCGCGGGATCCGTGAGGATTAGGGCAGCGATTCTGGTGCTGCTTCTCCTCTTCACCATACCGCTAACACCGGTCTCAGCCTCTCATGAAGCGCCCTCGGAGAAAACTTTATGGACTCTCGGTGTTCCAAGAGTCTTAGATTGGAGTAAGTATGGGTTAGCCGGGGGAACAACAAATGGCCACATACTCGTTTACGATGACCAAGGTAATTTAAAATGGAGTCGGAGAGTAAACTATACCGAGATCTGGGATATTTCATGGAGCCAGTATGGCGAGATTGCGGCGGTAAGCCTCGGCCCCCCAGGCACACTCTACGTCTTTAACGATGAAGGAGAACTACTCTGGAGCAAAGAATCCGAGCTTGCTCAAGCATACTCTGTAGCGTGGAGCGGCGATTTATTAGCAGCCGCAATAGGAGACCTACAAATCTTTGATCGGGGTGGAAGGCTCATATGGGGTAAAAACGGATCAGTATTGACTATTTCCTGGTACAATGACTTATTAGCGGCCATAGCATGCCTAGAAGGGCTGGAGTGCACATGGGGAATCTACGTCTTCAATAAAAACGGAGACCTATTATGGAGTTTTCCCGGGTCGTTTCACTTTATTTCATGGAGCAACACCGGAGATATGGCAGTTGCTGGAAAATATGATGGAACAATATACGTCTTTGATCAATCAGGGAAATTGAAATGGAGAAAACATCTTGATGTAAGTGAGTTGGGTGCCATAACATGGTATGGTGATCTCTTAGCTATTGGAAGTAAAGGTGTGGTCATTGCTTTTGATAAAGATGGCGAAGCCGTATGGACGTACGACACTAAAGAATACTTTGTTGAAATGTTGTCAACTTATAAGGAGTTTCTGGCAATCGGGTCTCAAAGTGGAAACCTTACATTACTTGATTCTCAGGGGAGACCTGTCTGGGGGTACTGGACCTGCGGCTATATCTGGGCTTTTAGCGGGTATGAGGACCTCATAGCCATCGCTAGCAGTGATGGATATGTCCATGCCCTAGATGAGGATGGTAATCTACTGTGGAAGAGGAAGATCGGGTTCCTAGTGCAGGCGACTTCTGTACATGATGGCCTTATAGCGGCTGGTGGATGGGAGCTCAACATCTTTGTCCTTGATGCTGCTGGGAATATTAAATGGAGTAAGGAAACGGGGTGGGTTAGTCATCTTGCTTGGTACGAAGACCTCCTCGCGGTCGGAGGTTACGAAAGGCTCCTAGTATTCAATAAAGATGGCGATTTAAAGTGGAGTTTCGAAACGGGCAAAGTCCGCTCTCTTTCATGGAGTAATGACGGGCTTCTAGCAATCGGCGCTAGCGATAGATTCGGCGTATTTAGCAAGGACGGTACTCTGCTTTGGAGCCACACTTCTCCTGATTGGGTCATCTCACTATCATGGCATGAAGGCTTACTCGCCGTGGGAATAGCCGGCAATGGAGTCTTCCTATTCGATAAAAATGGGAACTTGAAGTGGTTTTTTAAGAGCATTAAGAAGGATGCTACCATACCTTGGCGGGTATCTGCTTCATGGTGGAATGACATACTCATAGTTGTGACAGATGCCACCTATGCATTCGATGGCGATGGAAACCTCCTATGGGCCAAAGACCAGATATATGGGCCCCTGATCGCTCCCGGGAAAGACTTTGTAGCATTCGGTGGGGGTAGAGGGGTTTATGTACTTGATGAAGATGGTGAGATAGAGTGGAATTATACCTCGCCTGAGATTGTAAGGCCAAAGGAGTACTTCACGAAACTCTACCCATGTGATATATTTTCCCTAAACTGGGTGGGCAATTATCTTGTAGCAGGAGACTGGTTAGGCCGGGTATTCCTATTTAACGAGACCGGGGATCTAATCTGGATCTATAACATGGGTGATGGGGTCCAATCAATCTCAACAGAAGATAACATATTTGTGTCTGGAGGCGGCGGAGGGGCCCTCATCAAAGAACTGCCGATCATTTCTAAACCTCCGAGAAAGGTATTGCCAGAACTCCCAAAACCATACAATAAATTTACCCCCATTCATGGGGAGACATTACCATCCTTTGAGGAGAGAAGGGTCTATCTACCCATTGGGATAGCTGATTATGGTATTGCTGAGCTTCCTGAAGGGATTATAGGATATAGGTATGAATACACGGAGGCCTGGGCTCTTGCCGAAATAAGGGAGCTATATACGATCAGGGCCTTCGATAACGAAGAGACTAAGCATGGAGCCGCACTCCAACTAAACGCATTTCTGCATGTTGAAGTGAAGGGTGGTCAACAGGTTTATTGGATTCAGAACGTAGTAAATATTGAGACCGAGAACAAGTTAATCAGGGTGATAAACAATATTTGGAATGTTACAACCTATCCCACCTCAATTTTGATGAGTGAAGTGGTCAAGGGAAATGGAAGCATGGAGAGGGTAAGACGGTTTGGCGATTACTATTTCTATATAGCTGGAGAGTGGACCAATTACCACTATCCGCTTAACATTATCTTATCTCTCTCAACAAGAGTCGAGAATGGAATTGTCAAGATATATTTTGGGCAATCGCTTGAAGGTAGCCCTCTCAGAACCTATGACATGGTATCATTAAAAATCAATGCCAGATCCGCTTATTTCAGAGTCGATCCAACAGCAACCCCTATTCCAAGTAACATAGAGTTTGTGTTCACAGGGCCAACTGGAGCCAAGCCGAAAACCGCCATAGAGAGAATTAATGCAAGCTTAAGGTTATTCGTCAATGTAAGTGGGGAAATTATACCGATCCCAACAGCATACAGTCATGGTTATACGACTCATGAAAGGGTTAAAGGCATTGCCGCAAGATATGGTGGAGATTATGATGTAATTTTGAGCTCGGGTAAGGCATTGCCAACTCAGATTTATTACTCAACCGAGATTTTACCATCATTTCAGTTAATACAGATGCATGATCCACTAGGAATTTTCGATGGATTAAGGTTCATGAAGACGGGAGAAGAATTAGATATACCAAGAGGCTATTTGCTGGATCTAGGCAATATGACCAGATTAGTCTTAAAAGGTTACCAATATACTGGGAGAAATGAGGTAGTACTGGATTGGAG
>JAGTRA010000093.1:2120-4200 GCA_018396935.1 Candidatus Bathyarchaeota archaeon | reverse complement strand
TGTAGCGCCTAATAGTGCCTAAACTGGCTCATTTAATCTTTTACCCGTCTTTTTCATCCAATCTTCAACAGGAATGGAAAACTCCTTTTCAATCTTACTCCTATGGAAGCTGTTATAAGTGCAGAATGACCTTATTTTGCCATCTGGAGTTGCATAATGAATTACACATCGCTGTGCCCTATCAAGGTCGAAGTTCCATACGTCCATGAAGTGCATAATTCCAATCATGACTATTTTACGCATGAATTTTCCAAGAGCCTTATAGCTTCCCTTGGTTATAACATCCTTCAATAAGTCTCTTACCAAGGATGATTTAACCATGGGTATAAACTCAAGCATTTTCATTTTCGCAATGGTTCTTTTACCCATTATACCCATGTAATATATTTCCCAGAAAATTTCAGCGAATTTGTCAACATCAACATAATGAGTTATTGGTTTATAAGCTCCATCCTCCACCACGATAAAGGTTGCAGCGCCACACATGGGGTGCATTGTAAATTCTGGATACGCTCTATTCTTAAGAACTTCCATTCCTTTCGAAATAGGTACGGGCCAATTTACGGGTCTCCAGTCCTTAACGGTTATTACCCCATTTGTTTGCTCTTCAATGAGTTTTATGGCGTCTGGAACCGTTATACGCATTTGGCGCATTTCCTCTTTTCTAGCTCTTCCAGCCATTGAAATAGGTTGGATGTTAATGCATCTTACAACGTCATGATTTTCCACAGCATAATGTATTATATTCCCAAGTTCATCATGATTTACCCCCCTAGCTAAGGTTACCACTAAAACTATGGAATCTAAACCAAGCTTTCTGGCATTCTCTATAACCTTGTGCTTTATTGGCACTAAATCCCTTCTACCTCTAGTTTTTAGGTAAATCTCCTCTCTTAACCCGTCAAACTGTAAGTAAAGCGTACTCACTCCAGCGTCCAGTAACTTCCTGAAATATTCTATATCCTCAGCTAGACGTAAACCATTGGTGTTTACCTCCACATGGTTTATACCTGCTTTTTTAGCTTCAACCACAAGCTCCGGCAGGTCATTTCTTAGAGTAGGCTCCCCCCCGCTAAACTGTAATGCGTTACATGCCCATGGCTTATTACTTCTGAGGAGCTTAATCATGCCTACAATTTGCTCATAGGCTGGTTCGTAAACGTAATTCATAGCCCCAGCATGGGCAAAACACACCGGGCATGCCATATTACACCTATTCGTCACGTCTATTATACCTAGTATCGTGTAGGATGAGTGTTGTGTGCATAGGCCACAATCAAAAGGGCATCCAAAAGCTGCCTCAGTATGGGGGTTTTCTAAACCATTACCCCTATATTTTGCATTATACCACCTGCTGTAAAACCATTTAAAAACTTCAGCATCGCCCCAATAGACGTCTTCAAACCTTCCATGATCTGGACAGGTTTTTTCGAGATATATAACGTTGTTTTCCTCATATATCCTCATCGGTATCCTCTTTAAACATTCTGGGCAAACGCTTACAGAATAGCTTTCAAATGGAACAGTTTTGTGTTCGGTCATACGCAGGCCCTCTTGTAATGCTGTTTTGGCTATAATTTTGAACGCTATATTAAAATTTCCATAACTTTAATATGGTGAAAAGTTGGAGTTACCTCTATGCTGGAAAAAGAAGTATCTCTCCTTAAGAAAATTGGGCTAACAGAATATGAGGCCGGTGCTTATTTGCTTCTCCTTGAAAAAGGGGCATTAACCGCCAAGCAAATTAGCTACGGGGCTCAGATACCATATTCAAAAGTTTATCAAGTCCTTAAAAACTTGGAACAGAAAGGCTGGATAGAAACTATAAAAAAGAGGCCAAGCAAGTACTTCCCAAAATCTCCCAAGATAGCATTAATGATGGCTAAAAAAGCCTTGGAAAATGAATGGCTTTCAATAGAGAGAACCTTACTTGATGAGTTAAGCCCCCTATATGAAAAGCTTCAAACTAGAGAAAAGTATGACATTTGGATTCTTAGAGGTTTGTCAAATATCCTGCCTAAAATAAAAGAGATGATTAAAAATGCTGGAAGTGAGATGTTAATCGCATTACCATCAATTA
>JAGTRA010000093.1:0-2110 GCA_018396935.1 Candidatus Bathyarchaeota archaeon | reverse complement strand
TCAATTAAGGAAGATCTTCTTATAGAACTCCTCCGTGCATTAGAATCAATCAACATAAAGCGATTGAAAATTCGCTTTATGGTCTCAATGGGAATGAGTGAATATGTATACGTCACTCTAGGAAAGATTGGCGAAGTCAAACTTAAATCTAAAATGTTTGGTGGAGGCGTTATCACCGATAGCGGCGAAGTTATGCTTGTTGTAGGGGATGAAAAAGGCGAGATCACCGCGATATGGTCGGATCACCCTGGGCTTGCATGGCTTGCAAAAGACTACTTTAACTATTTATGGAAGGAACCTGAGTATTGAATTTAACACATGATCGGAACGCAAGAGATGGCTTAATTGCGAGTGAAAATTAGAATCACGGGAATAGTGCAAGGTGTCGGTTTTCGTCCATTTGTATACAGAATTGCCATAGAGAATCATCTAACTGGCTATATACGAAATACAGGCGATGCCTGTGTGGAGATACTTGTTGAGGGCAGTGGGGAAGCGGTGGAGAAATTCATAAGAGACTTGGTAGACAAAAAACCTCCGCTAGCGCAAATACATGAAATATCTATAAATCAAATTGAAGGAATGCCTCAGTATTCCAACTTCATAATTGAGGAGAGCTCTTATGCAAAGGAGCTCTCAGGATCAGTTATACCGCCTGACGTAGCTATATGTAATGAATGCTTAGGCGAACTTAGGGATAAAAGCAACCCGCGATACAACTACTTCTTCATTACGTGCACAAATTGTGGACCTAGGTTCACAATAATCGAGCATCTCCCCTATGATCGTGAAAATACTACAATGCGCGACTTTCCGATGTGTGATTTTTGTAAAAGCGAGTTTATGGATCCAGCAAATAGGCGTTTTCATGCTCAAACGGTGGCTTGCCCGAAATGCGGCCCGAAAGCCTATCTGACAACTAGCAATGGTGAAGTTATAAATGATGAAGACCCCATAAGGGAAGCTGGTCGACTCGTCTCTGAGGGCTATATAGTTGCCGTTAAGGGATACGGCGGCTTTCACGTTGCAGCTTCAGCAATTAAAGATGAGCCTCTTTTAAGGCTTAGAGCTGCTAAACATAGGCGGAATAAACCTTTTGCTATCATGGCCCGGAGCATTGAAGCGGTAAAATCATTTGCAGAAATTACTCAAAAAGAGCTTGAGTTGCTGACATCTTACTCTAGACCAATTGTTCTTTTGAAGAAAAGCGATAATTATTACTTGTCTGATTTGGTCTCCCCTGGGTTACATAACGTAGGCGTTATGCTCCCATACACTGGTTTACATTATATGTTGTTTGATAAGGTTGAAGACCCTGCATTTGTTATGACAAGCGCGAACCCTCCAAATCAGCCTATAGTAAAAAACGATGGTGAAGCTATAAGGACTCTAGGCAGCATAGTTGACTACTTTCTTTTCCATAATCGTAGAATAGCCCATCGATGTGACGACTCTGTGGTTCGAGTGCATGATGATAAAACAGTATTTATAAGACGCTCTAGAGGCTATTCACCTGCACCCATACTTCTCAACGAAGAATCTAAAAGATGCGTAGTTGGGTTAGGGGGTGAATTAAATAATACCGCCTGCATCCTTTATGGTCGGAAGGCGTTTTTATCGCAGCATATTGGCGACGTGGAGAATGTTGAGACAATGAACTTTCTAACAGAGGCTGTACAGCACCTAATTAATCTAACAAACTGTAGGGTAGATGCTGTGGTATGCGACCTACACCCTAGATTTATAACTACGAGACTTGCCCAAGAGATGGCGGAGCGGAATCAATGGATGCTAATCAAGGTTCAACATCATTATGCGCATACCGTAGCCTTAATGGTTGAACACAATGTACCCGAGATCATATGTATATGCTGTGATGGTTATGGATATGGGCTTGATGGTGAAGCATGGGGAGGCGAAATAATATTCGCTTCTAGAAATTCCTTAGAAATCAAGCGAGTAGCCCATCTTGAGAAGCACCTTTTGATTGGAGGAGACTTAGCAACTATATACCCAATTAGAATGGCTGCCAGCATTTTGTATGGCAAAATTGATGTAGAAAGTTGGCTTCTAAGTTTGAAACACTTTTTTCCACATGGTGAGAACGAAA
>JAGTRA010000092.1:1320-4283 GCA_018396935.1 Candidatus Bathyarchaeota archaeon | reverse complement strand
CCAGCTCCTTAAGCTTCTCAATACTTCTTCGAGTTGCAATTATTCGACCTTTATAGCCGCTTTTCATGAGACCTTTAGCAATAGCACCGCCTATGGATCCGGCGCCTATAATAGCGAGAGTATCGTCCATCTAGCTTCACCATTAAACGCCCATCACTCTCATAATCAACAAATTAAATTTTATGATGACAAACGCTGCTATCTAATGATGAGTTTAAACCAGCTTTATAAACCGGCCAACACCTTTCTCGATAGCTCTATCATAAACTATTTTTGCTGTAACAGCATCTTGAACGGCTAAACCCGTAGAGACGAAAACCGTTATCTCCTCGGGACATTCCCTTCCCTTCTTTATACCCGCCACAATTTCCCCTATCTCAGCCCATATATCCTTGGTCGTGATTATCCCGTGACTTATAGGAACATTTATTTCCCCTCCATGCACCGCTTGTTCTATATCATCAACCACAATTTTAGATCTCTTCAGGATGGCTGGATCAAGTTCCTGTTTACCAGGAGCATCAGCACCTATACAGTTGAAATGAGTCCCAGAGGAAACCATTGAGTCCATAACTAACGGTTTAGTTGATGGTGTTGCAGTTATAACAATATCAGCGCCCCTAACGGCCTCTTGAACAGACTCAACAGCCACTATGCTTATTATTCCACCATATTTGTTTTGTGTTTCAGCGACGAAAATATTTTTAGTCTCATCTGGACTCCAAACCCTTACTTCCTCAAGTTTCTCACAAACCTCAATTAACGCTTCAAGTTGCGTTCTAGCTTGTGCTCCAGCCCCTATAAGTGCAACAATTCTTGCATCTTTTCTTGCAAGGTGTTTAACAGCTACTCCTCCAGCTGCACCAGTTCTCATGTCAGTGAGGGCTTTACCGCTCATAATTGCCAATGGAAAGCCGTTCATCGGGTTCACAAGAACAACAACCGCCATAACAGTAGGTAGTCCATACCGCACCCTATTTTCAGGATGCGAATTAACAATCTTAACAGCTGAGACATCATACTTCTCTAGATAGGCGGGCATCGCCCTTAAATCTCCGCCGTACTTACGATAAAACAAGTAAACTTTTGGAGGCATTTGCACTCTACCAAGGCTTTTCTCAATAAAAGCTTGTTCCACAGCCTGAATAACATCTCTCATAGATAATAAGGACTTGACTTCTTCATCGGTTAACAACAAAGTCTCCAACGGTTATCCCCGAACAATAAGGGGCTATCTGATTTATAATTGATATAATTTTTGGGTTGAAATGAGGGAATTGATGATTCAATAATGATTATTTCCCACTAATTTTAGGGCTACCTAATATATGGGGATACCCTCGTTGGGATCGCCCAGAAGCTTCTCAAACTCCTTCATAAGGCATTGAGTTACAGGGCCAGGTTTACCTTCGCCTATCACGCGACCGTTGACTTCCGCAATAGGGGTTATCTCAGCAGCTGTCCCCGTTAGGAAAGCTTCATCAGCGGTAAATAAATCTACGGGTGTCAAGTTCCGCTCAATCACTTGATAACCTAACTTCTCTGCTAAATGCATAACAACAGACCTCGTTATACCGACTAAGATTCCAGCTTCAGGAGGTGGTGTAAAAAGTTTACCACATTTTACTATGAATATATTTTCGCCTACACCTTCACTAATGTAGCCGTTCTTGTCAAGACATATCGCTTCATCAAAGCCCGCCATGTTTGCTTCTATCTTACCCAAAATGCTGTTTAAATAGTTTAGGGACTTTATTCCGTGAGGCGTAGTATCGACGGGATTTCGTCTCACCCATACAAGCATGACGCGAATGCCCTTCTCTTTAGCTTCCTTAGAGTATAGCTTTATGGTATCAGTAATGATTATAACTGTAGGGTTAAAACATTTCCTAGGATCTAACCCTAAATCGCCGACCCCCCTTGTTACTATTAGCCTTATATAGGCATCGCGCAGGTTATTCCTTCTAAGGGTTTCTAGAACTGCACTTATCATTTGTTCTTTTGTTAATGGTATTTTGAGCATGATTGATTTTGCCGAGTCGTAAAGCCTGTCTATGTGCTCCTTAAGTTTAAAGACAACACCATTATAGGCGCGAATTCCTTCAAATACTCCGTCGCCGTACAGTAGTCCATGATCAAAAACGGAGATTTTAGCCTCAGACTTTGGGTAATACTCCCCGTTAATATAAACTAGCAGTTCCCTTTCATCCAAACTAAGCCCCATCCTGCTGAAAACCTAATTCACAGTTATGCTTCATATGCTTTACTTTTCGATTTAGCCGTAAAACTGTGGTCGCTTAGAAACATATCTTGGAGTAGGGAGTGGTTTGAAGGGTTTACCCTTAACTTCAGCTTTTATCTCAGCTATAAGCTGTTCTAGTCGGAGATTACGTATAGCTCTAGATTTCCTATCCCTTACTGGAAATGTCTCTGAGCTCAATTCCTTCTTTCCAATTACAATTATATAGGGAATCCATTCCATTTCAGCTTCGCGAATCCGCTTCTGAACAGTTAATGGCCTATCGTCTATATCTACACGAATGAAGTTATCCTCCAGCTGCTTTGCGATCTCCTCGCATATACTTAGTAACTCGTCAGATGTTGGAATTAAACGCACTTGAGTTGGTGAAAGCCATAGAGGCAACATGGGCGGATTGCCTTTTTGCTGCTCTCTGTATGCCTTTTCTAAAAGTGCGTAAATGCATCTCTCAATAGCACCGCTTGGTGAGCAATGGAGAATAAGCGGATAACGTCTTTCACCTTTCTCGTCAACGTAGGTTATCTGGTACCTATAAGCGTTTTCAACATCTATCTGGTCGGTGGAGAGGGCTGCAGCCTTGCCTTGGTTGTCTACGAAGTTAAACTCCCACTTAAGCCTAAAATAGAAGAATGGTTCAATCCACATCTCTACAAGAGCCGGTTTACCCAGTAACTTGACGAGTTCATGAATAAAGCTCTTATTT
>JAGTRA010000092.1:0-1244 GCA_018396935.1 Candidatus Bathyarchaeota archaeon | reverse complement strand
GAAGCTATAGCGGGTTAGTTCATAAAGCCTAAGAGGCAAATGCCTATATGAAAGTTGAGCGTCATGAACCATCAGGAACTGGCCGAAACACGCAGCGAATCTTAGGAAGAGCTCCTTATCCTCAGACTTAAGGATGTATTGACGTGCTGGAAAGCGATTCAGATAATCTGCAAGACTCGGATGGGTAAAATCATACATTACAGGTGTTTCGACTTCCATAGCACCGTATTCCAAAACTTTAGCGGTGACGTATTGTTCGATCATCGACTTTATAAATCGGCCTTTTGGGTACCATCGAATATTGCCTGGATCGCTTCCAGCTTCATAATCAGCTATTTCGAGTTTTTTCATCAAGGGGACGTGTGGAGGCATCTGTTGACTAGCTCTAACCTTTGAAATTTCATACCTAGCAAATTTCTCCAGATTTTCATAACCATGAAAATCAAATTGCTCAATAGGAACTAATTCGCCACTAGGCTTTAGAATATACCAGAAGGACTGTAGTTTCTCCTCAGCTTTAAGAGCTTTTGAAACCTTATCCTCATATGTTTCAGCTTCCTCGCCTAGTGTAGATATGACTCGCAGTTGCTCAGCGAGAGGATGACCCTTTATAGATAGCGTAAACTGTTTATTCCACCCAAAAGGTGCTCTATATACTTCTAACCCGGCTTCGTTGGCATATAACTCCATGGCTCTAATTACATTGAGAGCTGTTGATGGAGCCGCCAATCTGGTGCTTAGGTGCGCGAAAGGATATATAAGAATACGATTAACCTTTAATTTTTCAAGGGAACTCTTAATTTCCTCTATAGCCCTTTTCGCGGTGCTTTCATCATCACCTTCTTCCACCGCGGTAAATAGGACAACTAAATCCTCAAACCTTTTAACTTCGGGCTCAGCCTCCTCCGCGGCATCGATCTCCTTCTGGATAGGTTTATACTCAATGAAGTTTGAATGAAGCTGTAAAATTCGCATAATTTCAACCACCCGTATGTTTAAGGGCTCATATACCGCCACTTCTCAATCATACGATCCAGCTTCGTCTTCTTTTTATACTCTTTATAGTGACCTTCACACAAGTAGGCTCTTTTATCAGCTTCAATCTTTAAACCAGCTGACTTCACTCTATCCGCTGAAAGGGAACGTACAGCGGTATTTCCACAGCCAATCACACTACATCTTTCACCCTTTGAAATCTTCCCCAAACCTTATACCTCTAGCTAATTTAATTGTTGGCTTTATCA
>JAGTRA010000091.1:1426-4302 GCA_018396935.1 Candidatus Bathyarchaeota archaeon | reverse complement strand
CGATTTCCCTCTCCACCTGCCTTTTATCCCTGAGCCTCTCTCTTAAGAAAGAGACAAGGATGCTTTTAAACTTTCCCCCACATATTTTAGTTCAATCTTAAGTTAGAGTTACATTAAAATAAAATATTATTGATGCAGGAGGCGGGTGTTTGCCGATAATATCTTTAACAGTGGGCTTCCTATACACAAACTGCTATATAGTTATCTGTGAAGAGACGCGGGAATCGCTCATAATAGATCCAGGATTCACTGGAGATGAGATGCGTCGGATTCTTAGTGAAATCAGAAAGAATAGACTGCGTATCAAATACATAGTTAACACGCATGGGCACGCGGATCACATAAGCGGCAACACCAGCATTAAAAGGGCTACGGGAGCAATCCTAGCAGCACATTGTAAAGACGCTGAGATGCTAATAGATCCGGCGAAAAACCTCTCCCTTATGCTTGGATTAAATGTGGTTTCTCCCCCACCCGACATAGTTCTCCGGGGAGAAGAGGAAATAGAGGTTGGACGCATAAAGCTTAAAGTTCTCCACACCCCGGGACATACGCCTGGAAGCATATCGCTTTACTGTAGGGATTTGGGGGCTGTGTTTACAGGGGATTCTTTATTCGCTGGGTCCATAGGTAGAGCCGATTTCCCAGGCTCTTCATGTAGAGACCTATTGCTCTCCATAAGAGAGAAAATTTTGGCCCTACCAGATGAGACGGTAGTGTATCCAGGACACGGTGAGAGCACAACTATTAGTGTAGAGCGGAGATCAAACCCCTTCCTGCTATAGGCCGCGTGGATTAAGGATATTGTTTGGATCAAACACCCTCTTTATGCTCCTTAAGAGGTCGAGGTGCTTTTCACTTAGAACCATTTGTAGATTTTCAAGCCTTATTTTTCCGAGACCATGTTCGCCGGTTATAGTGCCGCCTAACCGTATAGCTTCCTCGTAAATTTCATCCTTTATTTTCTTCGCCACATGCTCGTTTCCAGCATCCTTCATTATATGAACATGGAGGTTTCCGTCGCCAGCATGACCGTAAGCTGGCAAATACACACCGTATTTCGAGCCTATCGCATCAACCTCATCCATTAATTCCTCTAGGCGGCTCGGGGGAACAGTCACGTCCAGAATATCTACCATGTTTGGCTTAAGCGCAGTGTAAATGTTGCTCCTTATCCTCAGAATCCTACTCTGCTCTTCAGATGTCTCTGCAAGGAATATGTCTAAAGCGTTGTTAGCTTCGCATATCTTCGATATTTCTTCACATGCCCCTAAAACCTCCTCTTGGCTCATCCCGTCTAGAATTATTATTAGCTGCGCGAAGCCTCTCTGAACTGGCCAGCTCTCATTTAAGTGCCTAGCTGCCTCCAACACCTCATTTATCTGGACGTACTCTACTGCCAGAGGCATTACGCCCGACCTCAATATTGCTGGAACAGATTTTAAAGCATCGGAGCGCTTATTGAATGGAATAACTAGCGTAACCATGTACTTGCTTTTTGGAAAAAGCCTTATCACCGCCTTCGTTATGACGCAGAGGGTTCCCTCGCTTCCAATAATCAGCTGCATGAGGTCATATCCGACATTATTCTTCAGAGTCTTACCGCCCAGCCATAAAACCTCACTGGTTGGAAGGACGACTTCCAAACCCCTAACGTAATTCCTCATAACACCGTACTTTATGGCTCTAGCCCCACCAGCGTTCGTCGCTATCAGCCCCCCAATCTGAGCGCCCTCATCCCCCGGATGGGGCGGGAAAAATAGCCCGGCGTCCTCCGCAGCCTTAATTAATTCGCCCAATGTAGCTCCGGCTTCGGCGACAGCCATAAGGTTGTCGCGATCCACCTCAATCCTGTTCATGCGCTCAAGTGAAAGTATTATGCCCGGCTCTGTTGGAACAGACCCGCCGACCAGCCCCGTTCTTCCACCGACGGGGAAAACAGGAATCCTCCTATCATTGGCAATTTTAAGTATTAGTGAAACTTCCTCCGTCGAGGAGGGTTTGACGAGCACTAGGTTTTCAGCGGGTTTAGGTCTAACGGGGTCAGGTGTCTCATCCCTCAGGTAGCTCTCCATAAGCTCCCTTTGGGTTATAACCCACCTCTCGCCAACTATCCCCTTTAAATCCTCGATGACAGTATTCAAAGTGCTGGAAGGCATTATTTAACTAACCCCTTCACCCTTTTAATCTCATTAATTAATGGGGGAATTACTTCATATAAATCTCCCACAACATAGTAGTCTGAGACACCTATTATTGGCGCAGATGGATCCTTGTTAACGGCGATAATTATGTCCGAGTCTCTCATACCAAACAGGTGTTGAGGGGCGCCGGATATGCCGAAAGCCATGTAGACTTTCGGTTTAACAACATTGCCGCTGAACCCAACCTGATGCTCCTTACCTATCCAACCTGAGTCTACTAGGGGTCTGCTCGAACCCAATACTCCGCCTAAAAGCGAAGCCAGCTCTTGCAGGAGCTTAAAGTCTTCTGGGCTCTTTAACCCCCTGCCAGCCGCCACGATAATGTCCGCTTCAGAGATATTTACACCCATAATCTCAACTTTATCCAGAATCTCTATTCCCGTTCCTTCCGGGACTTCAGCTTCCCTAACTATTACTTCGCCCCTTCTACATGGATCCCTATTTAAAGGCTTCATAACCCTGTATCTGACGGTCGCCATCTGAGGTTTAGTTCTAGTTTTTATCTGCGCCATAATATTGCCGCTGAACGCTGGTCTAATCTGGAGAAGGTTTCCATCATCATCGAGATCTAGGTCAACGCAGTCCGCGGTTAAGCCAGTTTTCAGAGCTGCTGCCACTCTAGGCGCAAGGCTCCTACCAATCCTTGTAGCGCCTATTAGAAAGATGTCCGGC
>JAGTRA010000091.1:0-1364 GCA_018396935.1 Candidatus Bathyarchaeota archaeon | reverse complement strand
TATCCGCCCCATAATAAATCAACTCTTTTGCCTCTTTCATAAGACCATATCCTAGGAGAACAGCGCATAGAGATTTTTTAAGTCTATCCGCAAGCTCCCTACCTTTACCGAGCAGCTCGTATGTTACGCCATGTATTTTACCGGCCTCCTGCTCGGCGAAAACGAGAACGCCGCATTCAGTAAGCATATTTAACCCCTCACAGAACCTTATTTTCGAGGAGAACTTGAACGATCTTTTGAGCTATTTCCTCAGGCTGCCCAGATATCATTTGCCCACGCCTCCTCTCGGCTGTTGGAGTATAAACTTTAACTACACGTGTAGGCGAACCTTCAAAGCCGAAATAGCGTGGATCTGCAACCTCGGCTAAATCCTTGTACCCCCAGATCGTTATAGGCGTACGCATCGCCCTCAACTTATCCCTTAAAGTCGGCAAACGCGGATTATTCACATCCTTCGTCACCGTTATTAAGGCTGGTAAACTAAGTCTGATAATATAGCTGCTTCGCTCCATTCTAGCCTTAACAGTAATGCTGCAACTATCCACTTGCAGGATCTCCTCAACAAAAGCTACGTGGGGTATATTTAGGAACTCGGCGACTTCAGGTCCAACTTGGGCAGTATCCCCGTCAACGGTCTTCTCGCCGCAGATTACTAGGTCGAATGAGCCGATCTTTTTTATTGCCGCAGAAAGAGTGTAGGCTGTTGCCAGAGTGTCTGCGCCTGCGAACATCTCATCCGACAATAATATTGCCCTATCAGCCCCCCTCGCAATCGCATCCCTAAGCATCTCCTCAGCCTTCATTGGACCCATGCTGACCGCTGCTTCAAGAGCATTTAAATCGAACGGATTTGTTGTAGCCCCAGCTGAGCTTCTGTCGAGGCGTCCTTTCTCTGGGTCAAACCGAACCTTCTCGATCTCGGGAACCTGCTTCATAAGAACTATTATGTTCAAATGGATTAAGCCTCCAGGTCAGGATCAAGATTTGCCCTAATATGCCCTCGCCACATATACAACTCTCTTCGCCTCGCGACCGCATATCACGCACGGCTTCTCAGGCTTCTCCTCAACATCAACCCTATAACCCCTTATCTCTCCACCGGAGACCTCTCTTATCTTTTCAGCGCACTCAACGCTCTCACACCAGCAGACCCTGGCGATCTTCCTGTTCAATTTAACTATTTCACCAAGCGCGGATTGATCGCAAGCATCCACAATAAACTCTTTTAGGGTTGAATTGCTTCTCTCTTCAAGAATCCTCATTATTTCAGTAAAGAGACTTTTTATTGCGGTGACAGTCTCCTCTAAGGAGACAACAGTCCTCTTTAAGTCAACTCTCCTAACAAGAGTCACCTTCCTCTCTCT
>JAGTRA010000090.1 GCA_018396935.1 Candidatus Bathyarchaeota archaeon | reverse complement strand
CTTAATCAAAGGATTGTTGTTAGTAAACAAAGTGAGCATATACAAATCTGCGTTGAAAATGAGTGTTGGAAGGTTAGGTTACCTACTGAAAAGTTACGAATAGAAGAGCTTAGCATAAGGTGTAACAGTAATAACGCTTTAGAAATTGCTATCCCGAAAGTTTAAGTATAAATATGTTAGGAAAAGCTAGTATCTTGTTCTCTTTCGCACCTTAATTTGGCAAGACTCTTCCAGAGAACACTTTAAGCAGGTATATATAACGTCAAATTCTGCTCTCTCCGGGTTTTCAGGGCTTACGAGAAAAGCAATACAATCTTCACCTTTCTTGATTATGCCTCCACAGCAATAGCAAACGTGCTCAGTAAGCGCTTTAACCTTCAATTTGTGTTACCCAAGGCTCAAAAATAGGAGGTTAGATTTAAGCGTTCTTGTCGGCGGCGACCATAATTAACGCGAAAAAATAGTTGATTCACCAGCCTATTTTCTCCAGTACTTTATCGATTTTAATTTTATGAATTTCAAGCGCCAACTCCTTAGGATCCACGCCTAAGCTAAGGCTTAGAAGCTCAGCGTAATGTATTATTGGAAGGTTATATTCCTCCTTATATGTTGACTTTATTAACATTTGTCCTAGGTCTAGTGTTAAGAAGCAGAAGGGACACAGAGTCGCTATACATTCAGCTCCAGCGCTTACAGCGTTAACTATTTTATCTCGAGCTATAGCAAGGGCTATATCGTCAGCGTAACCCCTTAAAAGACCGCCACAACATCTTAGCTTATTTCTATACCAAATGCTTTTGGCGCCTAATACTTCTATTAGAGAGTCATAAATGCGGGGGCGTTCTGGATCATCAAATTTAAGGTACTTACTTGGCCTGATAAGGTGACAGCCTGAAAAAGCTGCAACCTTTAGGTTGTCCAAGGGCTTTAAAACTTCTCGCTTTAATCGCGTAAGCCCAACATCATTAACTAAAACTTGAAGGTAATGCTTAACTTCCTTCACGCCCTTAAATTCCTTTCCTACAGCTGATAGTATACCGTTGATTTCCTCCCTCAATTTCATATTATCCCTTAAGAGGCTATTCGTCATAGCTAAAGATTCAAAACAACCAGTGCATAGGGTGACTATATCTAAATCAGCTTCTTCAGCCAAGCAGATGTTATATGCAGCTAGGGCTAAGCTTGTTTTTAGATCTATTGATCTTAGGGGCGGAGGGGCGCAACAAGTCATGTTGTCAAGGTCGACGAGCTCTATTCCCAACTTTTCCAGCGATTTTCTAGCTGAAATTTCATAGTTAGGCTGTCTTGCAGGTATTGTGCAACCCAAGAAGAGAGCATAGCTTTTCATGACTTTTCACCTTTACTTCTGGAAAACAGCTCTAAGAAGCCTGTAGCTGAGAAAATCTTATTTACAGCTTCAATGTCCACCGGCTTCATGGGTGGTAAGCCATATTCAGCTCTCTTTTTCTCTAGAAATTTTGATATTGGAGCCAAGCGGCCGCTGGCGACTAGGTTATTGGCAAATTCTTCATAAAGTTTTGGAATTTTTCCTTCGCGTATAGCTAAATTTCTAAGCGTAAATATTATCTCAGCAATTTCCACTCCTTGCGGGCATCGCTCTTGACAGTTGTAACATGAGGCACAAAGCCAGATGGCATCGCCATATAGAACCTCTTGCCGGTTATCAAGGAGAGCTAAGCGGATGATCTCACGTGGATTGTATCTATCAGAGGTCTTTGACACTGGGCAGCTTCCAGTACATGTTCCACATTGATAGCATAAGGCTATTGTTTCACCACCATAACGCCTGCGAATTTCTTCCATGAACCTAATTGTTGACATTTTATCAACACCTCACTCTAAGGAAGCTTGATAAACTCGAGGGATTCAACCAACTCAGTCATTTTTTTAGCAGCTTCAGCGAACTTATCACCCTCTATGAATAACAGGTTTAACATTTCAAGCCTCTCAGGTTCTACACCGTACTCGCTAAGTAGCCGCTTGGCTAATTCCACCTTCCTCTGAGCTTTTTGTGCTCCAACTCCATGGTGGCATCCATCAGGCTTACATCCAACGATCATGACTCCTTGAGCGCCCGCCCTAAAAGCCTCTAGGATATGTTGAACCTGGATTATGCCAGCACAGGGAACTCTTAGCACCCTAACATTTGCTGGATAGCTCATCATAGCCATTCCTGAGGAGTCAACCGCTGCGTGACCACATTCAGAGCAACAAATAGCTAACACTAGGGGTTTAGAGGACCCGTTGATGGAGAGTAATGCCCTTATTTGAGCAAGGATTTGGTTATTCTTTAGGTGTTTTAGCTCTATTGCCCCTACGGGGCATGTGCCAACACATACGCCGCAACCTTCACATAGGAGGTCTGAGACTTTGGCGACAAGGCGCCCATTATCTTTAGGCACTAAGCTTATCGCATTATATGGACATGTAACTGGACAGAATTCACAGTCACCACAGTAATCTTCATTTACAACTGCTACTTTTAGATCCTTAACAATTTTTCCATTCATTAGGAATTTTGCGGCTTTAATAGCTGCTGAGTGTGCGTGGAGGGATGCTGTTGGAGCGTCTTTTGGAAAGGTTGCGCCTCCACAGATATAAATTCCCCTATGCATGGTTTCTGTAGGCCTAAGCTTAGCGTTATACTCCTTAAAGAAGCCGTCAGAATCAATTTCAAGCCCGAGGATGTTGGCAAGTTCTTTAGCGTCCTCAGGAGGCACCATAGCTGTTGCCAATACGACTAAATCAGCTTCTAGCTCAAGGAATTTTTTAAGAATTTCATCCTCAACTTCAACTATTAATTTGTTTGTAGCTGGGTCGTGAATTATCTCAGCAGGTCTGCCCTTAACGAATTTTACTCCAAGCTCTCTAGCTCTTTCATAGTAGTATTCATGCTCCCGCCCTGTCGTTCTTATGTCTATGTAGCAAATGGTTACGTCAATCTCAGGGTTGGTTTCCTTGACGAAAATTGCATGCTTTAGCGATATCATGCAGCATATGCTTGAGCAGTAGGGGTTCCAGCGCCTATCCCTCGAGCCCACGCATTGAACAAAAACTATGTGTTTTACAGGCTCTCTATTAGAGGGCTTTATTATGGCTCCGTTAGTTGGGCCAAATGAGTCGATCATTCTTGCGAATTCGAGATTTGTTATTACATCAGGGTATTCATCATAATGATACTCCTTTATTACGCTTGGATCAAATTCCTTGAAGCCTGTTGCTACAATTATACTTCCAACATTAAGTATGACCTGCTTAGGCTTTTGATCAAGCTCGATGGCTTTTGTTGGACAGACTTCAACACATTTTGCACATTCATGGAATTTACAAGCTTTCTCGTCTATAACATATGCAGGCGGATAAACAAGCGGAGTGGTTATGTATATCGCCTTACGGGTTTTCAGCTTGGCATTATATTCATCAGGCACCTCTACTGGGCATGTATTTGAGCATAGGTTACAGGCGATGCATTTTTCAATTTCAACATACCTTGGCCTTTGCTCTATAGCAACTCTATAATTTCCAGGAGCCCCCTCTACTTTGACAACTTTAGAGCTTGTATAGATCTTTAGGTTGGGAAGTTCAGATATGCCTGATCTATAAACACATTTGCGTGAGGTATTAGCCACGGTTTTGAGGCTTGATGGAGATTGAATACATATTGCACAGTCATCCGTTGGGAAGAATCTATTAGCCCTTGCAGCTAATCCCCCTAGGAACGGTTCCTTCTCAATGAGATAAACTTGAAATCCCATTTCAGCAAGGTCTTCAGCAGCTTGCATTCCAGCTATCCCGCCGCCTATAACTAGCACTGACTTAACAGCTGGATATTCAGCCCTTTCAATAGGCTCCATAAGTTTAACCTTCTCTATAGCCGCCAACAACATGGCTTTGGCTTTCTCCGTCGCCTCTAGCGGTGAATCCCTATGGGGCCATGCACAGTGATCTTTGAGATCTATAACCTCCACGAAGTGTGGATTTAACCCAGCTTCCTCGACAGCCTTCGCTATGGCAACTTCACTTACCTTAGGAATGCTTTCAGCCACTACGATGCGGTTTACCTGCCTACTCTCTATGGCTTCAAGGATGATCTTAAGACCATCTCCCCGCCAAAACTCATTTGCCTGAGCTACAAAAGTGACGCCTGGAATAGACTTAACAAAACTTGTGATGGCGTTAAAATCTAGTATTTTAGATAATTGACCACCACAATCAGATAGAAAAACTCCAACCTTAATTTCTTCCATCGATATCCCTCCTAATGACTTTAATTAACTGTTTTTCACTATTGTATATCTCAACTTCTAGGGGCATTTGACCTATCGCATAGTGTGTAGCACATGCAAAGCAAGGCCCATATGCAC
>JAGTRA010000089.1 GCA_018396935.1 Candidatus Bathyarchaeota archaeon | reverse complement strand
TCATGAAGAGGGTCATACCATACTCGCTTTTTAGACGTCTTATATAATTCCATGTGGCAGTACGCGTCTGAACATCTAAGCCTAAAGTTGGTTCATCTAGAAAAAGCACCTTCGGCCTATTAATTAGTCCACATGCAAGTTCAAGTCTCCTACGCATCCCGCCGGAATACGTCTCAACTCTCTTGTCCTTAAATTCTGTTAACTCCACGAGTTCCAATAGCTCGAGAGCGCGTTTCTTAGCTACATCACGAGGAATTCCATATAAATCTGCACAAAGCATTATGTTCTCATAGCCAGTTAGGTCTTCATCCGCGGTATACTCTTGGGGCACGACTCCTATAACTTTTCTAACTTCATTAGCTTGTTTAACAATATCATAACCTAGCACAGATGCTGTTCCTTCGGTAGGTTTTAACACCGTTATAAGCATGTTTATTGTTGTAGTTTTACCGGCCCCATTTGGACCTAGAAAACCAAAAATCTCCCCTTCCTTCACGCTAAAGGATATATGATCAACGGCTACCAAGCTTCTATTAAAAACCTTCGTTAAGCCTTCGGCTTTTATCACTTCCATTTTAACTGCTTCCCTCGCCCGAAATCTTCTTATTTAGATCTTCAAGCTCTTGAGCCATTTCTTCAAGGATGCGCAATGTTTCCTTGAAGGCTTGGTCAGTAAAATGTTCCTCAAGATTTAAACTTAATTTAAAGAAGGCTCTTATGAGGCGACTCGCTGCAATCCTAAGCTTCTCCGCTTCTTCATGAGGAATTCGATACCACATGAACCCAAATAGCGGTGGGGAGAAAAATTTACAACCTTTTCCAAAATGTGTTTTAAGCTTGCGCTGTTCTTCAAGAAGCTGTTTACCTTTATCCGTTAAGGTATAACGTCTAACCCCACTTTCCTCGCTAGGGACCTCCTTAATATAACCGTTATCTTGAAGCCACGCTAAAAGGGGATAAACAGATCCTGGACTAGGTCTCCAATGGCCATTTGTACGCTTTTCAATTTCATTCATTATCTCCGATCCAGATAGGGGTTTCTCATTTAGGAGTTCAAGGACTTGGTAGCGTAGAAAGCCCTTTGGTACAGCGGCCATGTGCCTAAGCCAGTGACGAAAGGGAGGATCAAACATGATATCACCTTTGATGTCAACTTCAATATCAACACTGATATTTAAGCATTACTTGTCCGAAAAAATATTGGACATGATCAAAAAGAAACTCTATTCGATAATTGTTCCTATTTTTTCACCTTTAAGAGCCAAAAGAATATTCTCAGGCTTAAAACCATTAAGCACTAAAACCTTCAAGTGTTTAGCTTGCAGGAGCTTAACGGATTCCGGATCTAAGATCTGATGTATCCCCGCGTGATGTTTCTTCTCAGCTAAAACTTTTGGTAAATCATCAAAACTTAACCTATCAAGCTTCACGGCGTCAGGGTATTTCTTAGGATCCTTGTCATATACGCCATCTTGATCCGTGGCTTTAATAAGAAGGTCTGCGTTGATATACCCAGCTATAAGGGCTGCAACCGCATCAGTTGTCATCCCGGGTTTTAAGCCCCCGAGGACGGCGATTTTGCCTTCAGCTAAACATGAGGCTGTCTCCTCGATGTTTGTTAGCACTCGTCCACAACATAATGCCCCTAGCTTCTTCACGAAAAGTTGCGCGAAGAGCCTTGAAACCGATATTGCTAAATCATCTTGGTCTTCCTCTCCTAGGTCAAGCTCTTTAGCAATCTTTATAAACTCACGTGCTAAAGCGCCTCCGCCTATCACTATTGCTAATTCGTGACCAGCAGCTTTAAGTTTCTGAAGTACTTCAACATACTTATTTATCAATTGTGAATTTATTGGCGTAGCTACTACTGATCCGCCTATACGGATCACGATCTTCATAACGTATAGCCTTCTTATCTCATTAATGGCATATTGTTGCTTAAGTTTTAAAAGAATTTATCTAATCCCAAAACCGATTTATCAGTTTTCAATTCAATAGATTCGCCAAACGATATTCTCATATCATCTTTAGCCGCGATGGTCGGTATACCTGTCCTCTCAGAGATGTACTTTGCCTCTTTCTCTGGACCAGCCAATATCATTTGCATGCCTAAATGTGTTATAATCGCTTGCTCAGGCTGAGCCTCCTCAATTATTTTTATAGCATCTAGAGTGGTCATATGCCCCTTCCATGATTGGCCAGCAGGTCTAAGAACGCATAACATAAGTAATCTTACACCCCTATAAAGTCGGCCAATATTCTCAAAGTATTCAGTATCGCTTGTATAGGCAAAAGCTCCAAATTCCTTAGTCTCAAATATAAAGCCAACAGTGTCAGGATCAGAATGTCTAGCTTGAATAGCTTGAACATTCAAATTAGCTATTGAAAATCTTACACCAGGTATAGCTTCAACTAGTTGGGAGGGCATCTGTTGATGGTACTTTGAAATAGACGGTTCGCAAACACTGCCGCCACTTAGTACGCTCTTAGAGGCTACAAGAACGCCGCGCTTTCTTGTTGCCCCTCCAGTCATAGCCTCAATTAAAACTTCAGCATCATTATAATGGTCTGGATGGCAGTGAGAAACCATTATGGCGTTAATTTTCCTTGGATCTAAACCAGAGCTAACGGAATAAACAAGAGCCCCAGGTCCTGGATCTAAATGAAGGTTTAAAGAGTCGCCAATGATACGTATTCCAGCAGTGCGTCTCTTCTGGGTTATTGTTGTAAACCTTCCACCACCAGTTCCAAGGAATATGATTTCATACGTCATAACACACTCACCATAGGTCTTTAAAAAAGATACAGCACCCTAATTAATTTCTTTATTTCATCACGTCTTAGATTACGAACGCGAAGTTTGCATGCTAGGGAGATGACTTTATCTTTATAATTCTTCTTTAATATTCATAATTCATAGAGTATGATAAGTCATGATTTCATTAAAGAGGCCTAAAGCTTTAGCTCTTCTTTCAGGCGGATTGGATAGCGTACTCGCAGTTAAGTTGGTTCAGGAGCAGGGCGTAGATATAGAAGCTATAAATTTTATAACGCCTTTTAGCATTAACGTTAAGGGAAACTTGGTACGGGAAATTGCGAAAAATATTGGTATCCCCATAAAGGTTGTGGACATAGGCCTAGAGTATTTACGGATTATCCGAAGACCTAGGTTTGGTTATGGAAGATACATGAATCCATGTATAGATTGCCGAATTTTTATGCTTAAGGAAGCAAAAAAGTATGCTGAGGAAATTGGTGCCCAATTTATCGTGACAGGTGAAGTTCTAGATGAACGCCCCATGTCTCAAAACATGAAAGCGTTAATGATCATAGAAGAAGAATCAAGCTTAAAGGGTAGGATTTTAAGACCTTTATCCGCTAAGTTGCTTCCTGAAACTGTCGTTGAGAAAGAGGGGATTATAGATAGGAGTCGCCTCCTCGATATACGAGGGAGGTCTAGGAGGAGACAGTTAATGTTAGCTAAAGAGTTAGGCATAACAAGTTATGAATGGCCTTCAGGGGGCTGTCTTTTAACTTATAGGGAGTTCAGCGCTAAACTTCGGGATCTTCTAAAACATAAAAAGCGGATATCGCTTAGTGATCTAAAACTTCTTAGAATCGGCAGGCACTTCAGATACATGGATAATAAGATAATTGTTGGAAGAAATTATGAGGAAAATCAGAAGTTGCTCATGTTAAAAGCAAAAAGCGACTATGTTTTTGAAGCCCAAGGATGTGGAAGCCCCATAACAATCCTGCAGGGACCTAAAACAAGGCAGGCAGTGCTAAAAGCTGCTCAGTTAACCGCATATTACTCAGATCAAAAGGCAGGGTTGGTACATATAAAATATGGCAAAGAAAAACCAGCAAAGAGCATTTACGTGGAAAAACCAGCAAAGGAATATGTGGAACTATTAAGAATTAAATGAAAAACGTCAGTTTTAGTTGCTGGAATGATTATTGACTGCGGCTACCTATGCACTTATTGGAAATACATTTTTAGCAATTATGCCTTATTTTAGGCATAATGTCAGCTGAAGCCATTCAAGCCTTCAAAAACCTTGAGGCTGAAGATTTTCGTGTTTTACAGGTTATTGAAGCCGCTATGTTGACACATGAGTTCGTCCCAAAGGATATTATTGTTAAATATTCTAAGTTCAGTGAAGAAGAAATTACCTATAGACTTGAGAAACTTCACAAATTTCGTCTTATACGCCAAACTAAACAACCCTATTTAGGCTATGCTCTAAATTATGCTGGCTACGACTGCCTAGCTATAAATACTTTTATCAAAGCTGGAATCTTAGAGGCCTTTGGTAAACCCTTAGGGGTAGGTAAAGAGGCGGACGTTTATGATGCATTAACGCCAGAGGGTGAACGCATAGCTATAAAGTTTCACAGACTTGGACGAATAAGCTTTCGTCAAACTAGGAAAAAACGTGGCTGGACAGAGGAAGACGTAAACTGGCTGTA
>JAGTRA010000088.1:2599-4488 GCA_018396935.1 Candidatus Bathyarchaeota archaeon | reverse complement strand
TTTCAGAAAGGCGGAGTTACTTATTAGCAGTGGTACCTCCTGAGTATATTGCTGAGGGGAGAGACTGTAAGAATGAAGCTGAATTAATGATTTTTTATGATGAAGCCATTAGGAGAGGATATGAAGGAATAGTTGTTAAGAATTTAAATTCTCCTTATGAGCCTGGAAAACGCACATACACATGGCTTAAACTTAAGCCAGAGAGAGATACGTTAGATTGCACAATAGTTAAGGCGCTTTATGGGAAAGGAAAGCGGGCAGGATTATACTCATCTTTCCTTCTTGCCGTAAGGGATCCTAGAGAAAGGAAGCTTTACACGATTGGCAAAGTCTCAAATCTTCCTGAAGGAGTCATGGAAGCCCTTACCAGCATAATCGAACGGACGAGAAGGCATGAGGATGGAGAAGGAGTTTTTGTTACACCAACTATAGTGGTTGAAGTTACATATCAAGAGATTCAAGAGACGGACGAGTACACAAGCGGCTACGCCCTTAGAGTCCCGAAAATCATTAGATTCAGAGATGATAAGAGAGTTGACGAAATAGACACTATCGATAAGGTTAGAAAGCTGTACGAAGCACAATATGAAAGGTATGTAGCTAGAGATGATTTAGATAGAGAAACGTCTAAAATCGTATAACCCGGGGAATGAAAGCAGCGATATGTTTGCAGTACTTTTAACTTGATTTCTTCTAACTCCGGTAGCGATCTCTACAAATTCTTTAAGCGTCTCCGTCGCAAACGTCCATGTTGGTTGTCCATATACCAACCCATTACAGTTTGAGTCAGCGTAAATGTAGAATTTATTCCCTCCAAGAAAGTATAGTGCCTCATTAGCAAATCCATACTTAGGGGTGGTTAAAATTTTGAAAGGCCATAATTTACATGCCACAGGCTTCATATGTTGAAGCCCACACAAGTACATCCCTGAAACGTTATATAGGAAGATACATGATCCATCGCTCCTCTTCTTCAAGTATAGTTTGTTAATTCCAGAAACAGTTGCCTCAACACCATAATTTTTAACGATGTTTAACCATTCCTGAAAGCTTATCACTACACTATATGCTTTGCAACATATCCCACAAGCTTTACACTTCCAATCTGCGATATAGCGCCATGGAACGAATTGCATTTTAATTCTGCCTGAGACCTCCCCTTTTTTATCTATAATAGGAGATTGCGAAAGAGTTTGTAAATATTAAAGCGTTACTATACTTACGTCCTCTTTTTATATAGGTAGATTGTATGTGAAGGATATCCGAGGGAGGGGTTCTCGCAGAATCTATCAACCTTAACTGGAATCCACCCTAGTATCTCATAGTCATGAGATACTACGCGGGCGCCAGGTTTTAACTCAACTTCAAGCTTAGGCTTGATTTTCTCATTAGCACTTGTAGTCAGATAAAGAAAAACTACGTCAGCTTGTGAAATGTCAACATGAAACATGTCTCCATGAATTATAGTTACCTTATCTTGAAGCCCTTCCTCATAAACCGCACTCATAGCTTTTTTAGCAAGATCCTCCCTTAATTCTACGCCTATCGCCTTAGCACCAAATTCTTTCGCAGCTATAATTACTGAGCGCCCATCCCCTGCACCTAAATCAAAGAACACCTCCCCCGGCTTTAGTTCAGCTAAAGTGAGCATATGACGAATGACAGAATGGGGTGTTGGAACAAATGGTGCTATAAACAGCTGAGCCCCCTCCTACTTCTAGCAATCCTGAAGTATTTTTTAAATTTTTTCTAGTTTCCAGCGTTAAGCAACATATGCAGCTTTTTTAGGAGTTGGTCTTCTTGACTCTCCGCATTTTCTACAGCTTTGAGCACATAACTCCAAGTATTTAGCCTCATCTTTCATGCCTACAGCTTCAGCCGCTTTTCGG
>JAGTRA010000088.1:0-2589 GCA_018396935.1 Candidatus Bathyarchaeota archaeon | reverse complement strand
CTTCCTTGCAGAGATTAGAAATGAAACTACATATCTCTTTGACATCATCCGGCTCTAAAACAGCTCGATTTGTACGTATGAGCAAACATAACTCCCTAGCTAATACGCAATTTTTCACATAACTGATCCTTCTAAGAACTTCCTCACGCATTTGTCTTCGACTTATTTCCATGATTTGCTTATCTCCAAATTTATATCCCGTTTACCTCCAAATTTAGGAAAGACCTTCAATTTAAAAGTTGTCATGTTCCCCAAAATCTCTTACTGATAGCCTTTCGTTCAGCTTCTAACACGAGTTCATAGAACCTATCATTAAGTGTTGATTCTTTCTCAAGAACGTGCTTTATATCTGATGGTTGAACACTTCTAGCGCATAGCGCAACAACGGCGGCTTTTCCATATTTTGAAATTAATTTTGAGGTCTGTATAGCCTGTCTACGTAATTTCTCCTCATTAGCTGTGAGATTTTTTCCTTTTTTCTCAATAAGTGGCATGATTTTCTCTTCTTCAACCCTTAACATTCCTAAAGATGTTGAACCACATTTTGGACACGCAGGTTTTTCCGGTAAATCCTTTACGCGAAATACATCTAAATAATCCCAGCAGCTTGTACATAGCAGGAAGCATGTTTCATTAAGAAGTCTCGCTCGAGCAGACTCAATTAGTACAGCGCGCATCCTTTCAGGGGGGATTAAGTCGGTTTTCATACTCACGCGTTCAACGCCTACACGAGCTACAGGCGAAACCTTACCATTATTGTTAATAACAATGAGTTCAATTTCACCGTCACGGATTCTCCTAAGGACATATACGAGTTTCGCTATATCTATATCCTTTATGAAAACCTCCTTAAGGGCTTCTTCAAATATTGGAGTATCTTCAAAGCTTTTAACTAACCTTTGGAGGCTCACATTACTGAAGTCAGCCCACTTTTCTAAAGCGCCGAATCGTCTCGCTACATGAATTAGACGGCGTTTAAAGATGCCTGTCTTTATTACAGCTTTTCTTAACGATTCCTTTATTGTTTGCTCGTTTGTTATGCTTAAATCGTTGAGGAGCTCAAGGATCGTGGATGCTTTAGCTGAGCCCATGGTCTGTATGAATATTCTATATGGATCATGCTGAACCACTATTGCATAGCCAAATTTTTCAGATAAGAAATATCCAACAAGTTGGGCTAAAGCCCTATTTGTTAGGGAGCCAAAATGTGTATGGACTATGACGAAATCCTCCCAATCTTCGAGAATTATTCTTTTATCTGTCGGAGCCCTAAAGCCGAGAGAGACATGCTCAACAGTTTCACTTATAGCATCTAAGATGGTTTCTACATCGGCAGGATATTCCTTACTCAACGCAGATGCGATTTCCTCTGGAGTGCAACCGGCTTGCATACGCTGCTCAACGAAACCTCTTATAAACCCGACCTCTTGAGCGACCTCAAAGGGTACTGGTATCTCCTCACCAATCCAACTTGGGATGGCGCCTGTTGGGTCATCAACGGGTTTAACGAAAACTTTGTCCCCAGATATATGGGTAATTTTCCAAGGGCTGCCCCTAATTATGAATTTTACTCCTGGTCTACCATACTCAGCCATAAAAGCTTCGTCCAATATACCTACAGCGGAGTTATTTGACTCATCTACAACTAAGTACTGTTTTTCCTCAGGTATCATAGAAAGATTATTGAAGTAATACTCAAAGAGGGATTTTGACCTTTTAGGCTTTAGAACAACTTTATCCTCAAAGGATACCCACGCCAAACGGGGAAATCTATCATGCATATATCGAAGAATCCGCTCAACCTCTCCTAAAGTTAAATCGGAGTATGGGTACGCCTTACTGAATAAATCTAGAATTTCGGAAAAGGTAAGCCTATTCTTTTTTAGAAGTAAACCGGCCATTTGATGGGCTAAGACGTCATAGGGCTTAGGAGGAATATCCACAGGCTCTAATTCCTCTCTTAATGCGCGTTTAGCTATAACCATAGCTTCAAGCGTGTCATCAGAATCCATGGTAACTATTATTCCCTCAGCAATACTTCCAATCCTATGACCGCTACGACCCACCCGCTGTATTAAACGCGTAACCTGTCTAGGACTCATATACTGAATAACAAGGTCTATTCTTCCGATGTCTATACCCAACTCTAAACTACTAGTGCAAACTAAACCCTTTAAATGGCCATTTTTTAAACCTTTTTCAGCAGCTATACGAGATGGTTTTGCCAAGGAACCATGATGTATTGAAACAGGGAAGTCTATATCCCATACTTTAAATCGGCTAGCTAAAACCTCGGAGATCGCCCTAGTGTTGGTAAAAAGCAGTACAGATTTATGTCTCTCAATGTAATCTCGAATAATCCGAAGCCTGGCGGCGACCTCCGGATGAGTGAAAAGCTTTTCAGCAAGCTTAAAGTCCTCAGCCTTAGGCTTTGGGAAAATTATTTTTAGACGCATCTTCCTAGCTACTGGTACACGAACTATTTCAATTGATCTACCGTTACCTACGAGGAATTGAGCAACTCTTTCAGGGCTACCTATAGTGGCAGATAATCCTATAACTTGAAAGTCTCTGCCAATTATTGCTCTC
>JAGTRA010000009.1 GCA_018396935.1 Candidatus Bathyarchaeota archaeon | reverse complement strand
CTTCTTTTTTAAGGGGTCAATGCGTTCGCTTTTCGCCAGTCCTAGATCCTCAATTTCCATCATTCTAGCTCTAAAAGTACCATCGCTCAATGTTAAACCGTTGCGTTTCATGAACTCCTTTGCTTCTTTCCATTTGCCCTTTCCGAGGTATAATAGCATAATACAGTCGATGGCGTGATCCTTTTCTAGTAGTGACTTTATTGATGATAGTTTTGGATCTGTGAGTAGGCGCTTAACCTTCTCCTCTTCTCCTCTCTCCACAGGTTCGGATCTATTCATGTTACTCAACCACCAACATCAACATGTATGCATGTGCATTTAAAGATTTAACCTATATTACGAGTTATGACATAATTCTTATGAGATATCTAAGGAGAAATAACGTTCTATAGTCAAGATACGGGCTTATGCGCTTTTATTAGCGTTTTTTTGATTAGCTGATACTATTGCCGGTCATTTTCACTATTTGTGGATGAGGTAAGCCATTTTGGAATCCGTGCATCTAAAACAGCATCGATTGCTGGAATGTAGGGCTTAATATCTACTATTGGAGAGCCCTCAATGGCGTCTAAGCCTTTAACAATTATTGAGTCATCTTTAACTTCAAGGAGTTTTACAACGCATAAACCAATAGGATTTGGGCGGGATGGGCTTCTGCAGGCAAAGACTCCTGTTTCTATATTTACCTTATGTCGGCGAGGGTAGACAAGTAATGTGCTGCGGTCCTTTTCCGTATCTCTTAAATGGATCCAATACAGAACAATTATGTGTGAGAATCCATCTATGCCTTTGAGGCCACTTTTAAACTCTGGGTAAATTCTTATCTTAGCTTTTTCATCCCTAGTTTCCTCAACGATGCCTATAAACCGTACTTCACCCATCTTCAAGCGCCTATACCTAGTTATAAAGCATAAAAGAGGGCGTCTCTCTAAAATTTAAGGGTGTCTGCATTAGGAAAGTTTAAATAAAATATGCTTTACTTCTAGTTTGCTAAAAAGCTGGATGGCGTCAAATGTCACGGGAATATAGACATATCGTTAGAATAACTGATAAGGATGTAGATGGGAGTTTAAGGGCGGTATATGCCCTTAAACGGATACAGGGCATTAGTGTAAGTTTAGCTAATGCTATATTGAAAACTGCGGGTATAGATCCTCAAATGAGAGCTGGCTTCCTTACTGAGGCTGAAATTGAGAGGATTGAGGAGATAATTAAAGATCCTGCAAGGTATGGAATTCCTTCATGGCTTCTTAATAGAAGGAAGGATCTCGAAACAGGGCGGGATCTACACCTAATAGGTGCGGATCTTGCTTTAAGTGTTAAAATGGATATTGAGCGGATGAAGGAAATAAAGTCGTGGCGTGGTTATCGGCATGCTTATGGCTTAAAGGTTAGGGGTCAAAGAACTCGGACAACTGGAAGGAAGGGAAAGACTATAGGTGTAAAGAAGAAGAAGCAGTGAGGATATTAATATGGGCGACCCCAAGAAGCAAAAGAAGAAGTATGAAACTCCAAGGTTCCCGTGGCGGTCAGAGATACTGCAGGAGGAACTTAAGCTCCTCGGACAATACGGGCTAAGGAATAAGCGGGAGTTATGGCGCCATAAAACTATGCTTTCTAAATTCAGGGGGATAGCCCGCGAGCTCATAGGCAAGTCTCCTGAAGAGAGAAGAAAAATGGAGGAGCAGCTTCTCTCTCGACTTAAGAGATTGGGAATAATAAGCGAGAATGCTGTACTTGATGATGTATTGGACTTAACTGTTGAAGACATCCTTGAGCGTCGTCTCCAGACGTTGGTCTTTCGTAAAGGTTTAGCAAGGACAATCCATCAAGCTAGACAATTGATTGTTCATGGCCACATAGCTATAGGCGATCGTAGAGTGACCGTGCCAAGCTATCTTGTCACAAGGGAGGAAGAGGATAAAATTAAATATGCTCCAGATAGCCCCTTAGCTGACCCCAATCATCCTCTTCGCCGAACTATAGAGGTTACTGCAACTGCATCTAGGGGAGGAGAACGTGAATGAGTAGTGGAAGCGCCAAAAAAGTTGAGAAATGGGGTGTAGCTCACATTTACAGCTCATACAATAATACCATAGTGCATATAACCGACCTCTCAGGAGCTGAGACGATAGCCCGAACTTCAGGAGGGATGTTTGTAAAGGCTGATAGGCTTGAATCCTCACCTTATGCAGCTATGAGAGCTGCTACTGCCGCAGCAGAGATAGCTAAGGATAAAGGGATAACCGCCATTCATATAAAAGTGAGGGCCCCAGGTGGTACGGGTCCTAGAACGCCTGGACCAGGTGCCCAAGCGGCAATAAGAGCCCTCGCCAGAGCAGGCTTCCGCATAGGGCGAATTGAAGAGGTTACGCCTATACCCCATGACGGCACCCGAAGACCTGGCGGCAGAAGAGGAAGAAGAGTATAGCATTCAATTATTTTTCAAAAAACAATTATTAATTAAAAGGAGATCTTAAGGCTGGACATCGCCAAATTTATATAACGCTCAATGTTCTATTCAACGGCGCATATAAATCCCGCTTGATTGTGGAGTGTCTGTCTAAGTGGATATAAAGGTGCTTGAGAAGGGTGAAAATGATATCCGCCTAATGGTCCGGGGAGTTGACACTCCGTATATCAATGCTCTGAGGAGAACTATTTTATCAGAAGTTCCATGCATGGCTATTGATGAGGTTGTAATAATAGAAAATTCATCTGTTTTACATGATGAAATTATAGCCCATCGGTTGGGGCTCATACCATTAAAGACAGACTTGGACAGTTATAATCTTCCAGAGAAATGCTCTTGCAAAAGTGAGTTTGGATGTAACCTATGTAGGGTAACTTTTACCCTCGATAAAGAAGCTGTGGACGGAGTTACAACAGTATATTCCGGGGAGCTGATTTCTGAAAATCCAAATATAACACCTGTAAGCGATAAAATACCCATAGTTAAGCTTGCAAAGGGGCAGAGGCTTAGGCTAGAGGCTTATGCAAGGCTTGGAAGAGGAAAGCAACATGCAAAGTGGCAGCCTGTCTCCATGTGTGCCTATAAGTACCTGCCGAGAATTAACATAAATACAAACTGTGATGCATGTGGTGAATGCATTAAAGTTTGCCCCAAGAATGTGCTTGAGAAAATTGGAGGAGTGATAAAAGTTAGGGATGTATTAGCGTGCACCCTCTGTAAGGACTGTGTAAAAGCCTGCACGAAAAAGCCCCCAGCTATTGAGATAAGTTGGGAGGAAAATTCATTCATATTCAGTTTAGAAAGCACAGGGGTTCTTCCACCAGAGAGGATTCTCATGGAAGCTGTTAAGATTCTTGATGAACAACTGGAGGAATTTGCAAAGAAAATAGGGGAAGAGGTGCAGAAAACTTGAAGGATATTAAAGCCACAAACCCACAACTCATTGAGCTTATCAAATTTTTGAGAAAGAAGAGTAGAGAGAATAAAGCAAAAATATGGCGGGCGATAGCGGAGGACTTAGCTAAGCCTCGAAGGCGTCGAATAGTCGTGAACATAAGTCGGCTAAATCGTTATACAAATGAAAACGATGTTGTGGTTGTTCCTGGAAAAGTATTGGGCGCTGGCGAAATAGATCACCCTATCATGGTGGCGGCTTTCAGCTTTTCTAAAAAAGCTAGGGAGAAAATAGAACGTGCTAGTGGAAAATGCCTAACTATCATGGAACTCGTAGAGAATAATCCAAAGGGGTCAAATGTTAAGATTATCGGGTGAGAATATGCAGTTGCAAAGTGAAAGTTACACGGTTATAAATGCGGACGGTTTAATCCTCGGCAGGATGGCGAGTGTAATTGCTAAACGTCTCCTTAAGGGGGAGAGAATAGTAGTAGTTAATGCGGAGAAAGCAGTCGTATCTGGGAAGAAGAAAAGTAAGATTCTAGAAGCGAAAGAGTTTCTGGAGGTCGGCTACCCTGGAAAGGGTCCCATACATTATAGGCGACCTGATAGAATACTAAGAAGAGCCGTTAGAGGGATGCTCCCATACAAACAACCTAAGGGTAAACTAGCTTATAAGAGACTTAAAGTCTTTATTGGAATACCAGACGAGTTGAAGGATGCTAAAATGGAGACAATAGAAGAGGCACATGCTAAAAAGTTAAAGGGTCCATATTTAACCCTTGGTGAGCTTGCAAGGGAAATAGGTTGGAGTGGTGAATAAAAGTGACATCAAAAAGGGTTTTGGTTGTGAGTGGTAAAAGGAAGACAGCTATTGCCCGAGCTGTTGTACGACCAGGGTATGGAAGAGTTTGGATAAATAGGATCCCTCTTGAAATATATACGCCTGAGGTTGCGAGAGAGAAAATAAAGGAGCCCTTAGTCTTGGCTGGCGAGGGCGTCTGGAAGGAGTTAGATATAGACGTTAAGGTTTCTGGCGGCGGGTTTATGGGCCAAGCTGAAGCTGCTCGGATGGCTATAGCTAATGCACTCTTAAAGTGGACTAAAAACCCCAAGTTACAAAATATCCTCGTAGAATATGACAGAACAATGGTTGTAGGCGACCCAAGAAGGAAGGAGCCTAAGAAATTTGGAGGACCAGGTGCTAGAGCCAGAGTTCAAAAGAGCTACCGTTAGGAGGCGTTGCTTTAATGATAATACCTGTAAGATGTTTCACATGCGGTAAGCTTGTGGCTGATAAATGGGAAGAGTTTGCTCGGAGGGTTAAAGCTGGAGAAGAACCAGCTGAAATCCTTGACAGCCTAGGATTAAAGCGATATTGTTGCAGACGCATGCTCCTATCCCATGTTGATATAATTGATGAAGTTCTACGATTTTACGAAGAGACTGAGAAGAGGCGGGAAAGTCGATTGCAGTACTATAGAGAGTAGGAGTGAAGTTTGATGTCTACCCCAACAGTAATTGAGGATGTTATTGCAAGGAAAGTTTTCAATAGCCGGGGTGAAGAAACGATAGAAGTAGATGTGCTAACCACCTCAGGGTTTGGGAGAGCTTCAGCTCCTTCTGGAAAAAGTAGGGGAAAAGCTGAAGTTATATACTACCCGGATGGAGGTGTGGATGAGGCTATAAAAAAGGTTGATGAGCTAATCGCCCCTGAGTTAATAGGTTTAAACGCAGATTTTCAGGAAGAGGTGGATAAGACCCTACATGAAATAGATAACACTAAGGATTTTAGGATAATAGGCGGGAATACAGCGTTCGCTGTTTCTCTCGCAACAGCTGACGCGGCCGCCAACTCTTACGGGTTGCCATTATTTCAATACTTGGGCGGTTACGCAGCTAGAGAACTTCCCTACCCCTTAGGAAATGTGATCAGTGGAGGGAGACATGCGCGGGGAAATGCTCCAGACTTTCAAGAGTTTCTAGTTTTACCAAGTGGAGCTGAGAGTTTTATTGAAGCTGCAACAGCTAATGTTAAGGTTCACTCCACCGTGAGAGAGCTTCTGGAGAAGAAGGATAAGTTATTTAGTGAGGGTAAAAGTGATGAGGGTGCATGGATAGCAAGCGTCACAAATATTGAAGCCCTCGAAATACTTTCAAAGGCATGTGAAGAGGTTGGAAATGAAATGGGTTTTAAATGTAGTGTGGGTGTAGATGTTGCTGCTTCATCTCTTTGGGATCCTAAGGAGAAGAAGTATGTGTATCCTAGAGAGGGTAAAAAACTTGATCCTGGAGAGCAAATAGACTTCATAAAGGAGCTTGTTGATAAATACTCTATAGCCTACATAGAGGACCCTTTACATGAGGAGGATTATGAAGGATTTGCGGAGTTAACTAGGAAGGTTAAAGATTGTCTGGTTTGTGGTGATGATTTATTTACAACAAACACTGAACGGCTGAATCATGGGATAAGGATGGGCGCAGCTAACTCTATTATTGTTAAGGTTAATCAGGTTGGAACATTAACTGATGCTATTGAAACCATCGAAATGGCTAAGAGGGCGGGGTACACTCCGGTGATATCTCATCGTTCTGGAGATACTTGCGATTGGCACATAGCCCATTTAGCTGTAGCCTTTAAGTGTCCAATAATAAAAACAGGTGTTGTTGAGGGAGCTAGAGTGGCAAAAATAAATGAATTGATAAGGATTGAGGAATTTCTCGGAGATAGAGCTCGAATGGCGAATATAGAAAGATGAGGAGGGTGGAAGAAATGGTGGAGGATGATATTATTAAGGATGAAAATGTTTCAACAGCGGAAGAGGAGTTACTCCTACCAAGGGATGTGCTCCTTTCTGCAGGGATTCATATAGGAACTAGAATAAAGACTAAGTGTATGGAGCAGTTTATATATCGCGTTAGGCCTGACGGCCTATTTGTTTTAGATGTTAAAAAGACTGATGAAAGAATAAGAACTGCTGCTAAATTTATTGCTAGATTTGAGCCGTCTACCGTAGCTGCTGCAGCTGCAAGGCTTTATGCCCATGAACCAGTAAGGAGATTTTGCGAATTAACAGGGGCAATACCAGTTATTGGAAGATTTGTTCCGGGATTGCTTTCAAATCCGTTATATCCTAATCGCATAGACCCCAACATTCTAATAGTGTCTGATCCGAGGGCGGACTCGCAAGCTGTTAAGGAGGCTTCCTTAGTTGGTGTCCCAGTTGTAGCTTTGTGTAGCACAGATAATGACTTTTCAGGAGTTGATCTTGTTATTCCCACAAATAATAAGGGTAGGCGAGCACTCGCTGTGATTTACTGGCTACTCGCGAGACAGGTTTTACGAGAGAGGGGAGAATTGGCACCAGATAAGGATCCTCCATTGACTATAGAGGACTTTGAGGCGAAGATATCAAAGGAGGAAGAGGTTTGAAGAGGGAGGGGTGATGAAAGTTCGGCGCCCATATGTCGCCGGGGCCTTCTATGAGGCTAACCCCTCCCTCTTAAAAAAGCAGATAGAGGCGTGTTTTCTTCACAGCCTTGGACCCGGCTCTTTGCCAAAGGTTAATGAGGCTGGCCCTAGACGTATAGTCGGCTTGGTATGTCCTCATGCAGGTTACATGTACTCAGGACCCGTAGCAGCTCATGCCTACTATAATTTGGCTTTAGATGGTGTGATTGATCTTGCGGTTATATTTGGCCCTAATCACAGTGGTTATGGAAGTGCTTTGGCTATCGTTAATGAAGGCGTTTGGCGTACGCCTCTCGGTGATGTTGAAGTTGATAGGGAAGTAGCTAATGAGATAATTCAAGCTTCCCGTATTATTGATGTTGATGAGATGGCTCACCGTTATGAGCACTCCATAGAGGTTCAGCTTCCATTCCTACAATACATTTATGGTTCAAAATTTAAGATTGTACCAGTATGCTTCATGATTCAGGATTTAAACTCTGCTAGAGAAGTTGGCCAAACAGTAGCTGAAGTTTTAAAGGGTAGAAATGCTGTAATAATAGCCTCCTCAGATATGACTCATTATGAGCCCCATCAGAGGGCTAGGATGAAGGATTTGAAGGCTATTGAAGCTGTTGAAGCTATGGATGAAGAAATGTTCAACGATGTTATAGAACAGTATGGAGTTACTGCCTGTGGATATGGTCCAATAATTGCTCTAATAGCTGCATCTAAGAAGTTGGATGCAAGGGAGGCAAGGCTATTATGCTACAAGACCAGCGGAGATGTTAGCGGCGACTACTCAAGTGTAGTTGGGTATGCCTCTATAAAATTCACAAAATAGTGGTGGAAATGGCTGTTATAGCTTCTGCTCCGGCCAAGATTATCCTATTTGGTGAACACTTCGTAATTTATGGCGGGCCTGCAATAGTAACCGCCATAGATAGAAGAGCCTACGTTAAGGTCGAGTTAAGAGGGGACAACATAATTCATATAAAATCAAATAATCTGAAGCTGGCCGGCTCTTTTGAGGGCTATATGTTTAAAGCTGAACTAGGCGATCCTGATGAAGCTAGGCAGAAACTTGAGCCCGTGAAATTTGCAGCAGAAAAAATGATGGAGATTTGTGGAAAAAAAGAGGGTTTAAATATTGAAATTTCGTCAAGCTTTCCATCCGCTGCAGGATTAGGCTCCTCAGCAGCTATAGCTTCGGCTGTAGCTGCTGCCGTTGGGCATTTATTTAAAGCAAATCCATCAAAAGAAGATATTTTTCGCGTCTCTCTTGAGGCTGAAAAGCTTGTCCATGGAAATCCCTCCGGCGTTGATTCCGCTATATCTACTTATGGCGGGTCTCTGCTGTTCCAAGTGGACTCCGGAATTAGTAGACTAAACCTAGAAATAGAAACACCTTTGATAGTAGGTTATACAGGTGTTGAGCGATCAACTTTGGTTCAAATTATGAAAGTTAAAAACTTCAGGGATAAATACCCTCACATATTCAACCTACTGTTAAATACCGCTAAAGAGATAGTTCAAAACGCTATTTCTGCCATCCGAGAAGGAGATATAAAAACCGTTGGAGAATTAATGAACATCAATCACGCTTTACTCTACGGTTTAGGGGTATCTGATGAATCTTTAGAGCGGCTCATAATTGCAGCCAGAAAAGCTGGCGCATTGGGTGCAAAACTCACCGGAGCAGGTGGAGGTGGATGTATTGTGGCTTTATCGGATACAGACATGGCTGAAACAATTTTAATGGCTATTCATAAAGCGGGAGGCGACGCCTTTATTGCTCAAAAAACAAATGAAGGTGTTAGAATTGAGCAGGAATGAGCTTGTTGTATTAAAGATCGGCGGTTCAGTTATAACTGATAAGGATAGGGAGCTAGGAGCAAGAACTGATGTAATTAGCCGTATAGCAGACGAAATTTATGAGACAGGCTTACGAAACCTCGTCATAATTCATGGCGGTGGAAGCTTCGGCCACCCTTTTGCTCAGAAGTACCTTTTGAAGGATGGATTTAGAAGTGAGGAACAGGTTATAGGCTTTGCTGAAACCCACCACGTTATGACGGTGCTAAATGGCCTGTTTATGGACGCTTTAATATGGCGCGGTATCCCAGCGGTAAGTATACCCCCCTCCTCATGTGTGGTAACTAGAAATGGGAGGATTCAATATTTCGAGGATGCACCCTTGCTGCGCTCCCTCGAAATAGGCATCATACCCGTTCTCTATGGAGATGTGGTTTTTGACTCCAAGTTAGGTTTCACGGTGCTTTCTGGAGATCAAATAGTTTCCTACATTGCTCAGAAACTTAAGGCAAGTAGGATCATAATAGGTGTTGACGTGGATGGGCTCTATGATGATGATCCAAAGGTGAATCCGAAGGCAAAATTATTCAACCACCTAACCCTACAGGAGTTAACTAAAATAAAATGCAGCATAGGTTGTTCAAGTACTCCCGATGTGACCGGTGGGATGGCTAGCAAGATATCTGAGCTTTTACCCGCCATAGAGCAGGGCATACCCGTGATTATCGTTAATGCTGTAAAGCCAAAAACTATTTACAAAGCCATTAAAGGAGAGAGAGTGGAAGGAACCATAATAGAGAAGGAGTAATAAATTGGCTGAAATGACGAGGAAGCGTAAAGCGGATCACATTCGCATAGCTGTAACTCATGATGTCCAGGCTAGAAATATTAAAACAGGCTTCGAAGAAGTGTATTTAATCCATAGAGCATTGCCAGAAGTAGACAGAGAAAAAATTGATTTATCGGTTAAAGTTTTCAATCATGATTTCTCAGCACCTATATTAGTTAGCGCATTAACAGGCGGAACACCTGAAGCAGAAAAGATAAACTCAACGATAGCAACAGCTGTTGAGAAATTTGGCTTAGGAATGGGTGTTGGCAGCCAAAGGGCGGCAATTGAGGATGAACGTTTAGCTAGATCATTTGCTATAGTGCGGAAAAAGGCGCCTACAGCATTCTTAATGGCGAATATAGGTGGGGTTCAACTCGTAAAAGGTTACTCCGTGAAGGATGTTAAAAAGGCCATAGAAATGATCGATGCTGACGCCATCGCCATTCACTTAAACCCCCTACAGGAAGCCATTCAACCTGAAGGTGAAACGTGCTTTGAGGGTGTCTTGGAAAAGATACGTGAAATAGCTGAAAGCGTTGATAAGCCTGTTATAGTTAAAGAAACCGGCGCCGGAATAGCTTATGAGGAAGCTAAAAAACTTGAAGCGGTTGGTGTTAAAGGCATAGACGTTAGTGGTGCGGGGGGTACGAGTTTCGCGGCAGTTGAGTATTATCGAGCTAAGGATCGTAATGATTTGATTCAAAGTAGGCTTGGAGAAACATTCTGGGATTGGGGCATACCTACGGCAGCATGCTTAGTGGAGGTAGCTCAGTCCGTTACAATTCCAATAATAGCTTCTGGAGGTTTAAGAAATGGTTTGGATGCTGCTAAGGCAATAAGTCTTGGAGCCAGTCTAGTTGGCTTTGCTCTTCCAGTTTTAGAGGCAGCTATCAATGGAGTGAAGGAAATAGAGGCGCTATTTACATTGTTAATAGAGGAATTGAAAAATGCTATGTTTTTAGTTGGAGCGAGGGATATTCAGGCATTGAAGCAGGTGCCAGTAGTGATTACTGGAAAAACAGCGGAGTGGTTAAAGGCGAGGGGATTTAGGATAGAGGATTATGCGAGGCGGAGAAATTGACGTTGAAGTATGATATATCCAAGCTTTTAGAGGAGAAAGCCCCATTGATAGATAGGGCGATAGAGAAGTATATTCCGAAAAAATTCACGGAGGATTCTATTCTCTTCAAAGTTAATCCGCCGCGATTCTCCTACAATCTTGAGGCAATAAATAAGGCTGTAGCTGACCCCATATGGGAGTTTCTTGAGAGAGGCGGGAAGAGGTGGCGCCCCTTCCTCTTCCTACTTATATGTGAAGCTTTAGGCAAAAATCCAGAGGATTTCATAGATTACGCTATAATCCCAGAGGTTGTTCATAATGGAACCTTGATGATAGATGATGTAGAGGATGCTTCAGAACTTCGAAGGGGAAAGCCTTGCACCTACAAAATCTACGGCTTAGACATTGCAATTAATGCTGGAAACACCATGTATTATCTACCATTATTGCCGTTAATGGTTAATAAAGACAAAATAAGCCCTGAAAAACTTGCGAGGCTATACGAAATTTACGTTCAAGAAATGATAAATCTCAGCCTTGGGCAGGCAATGGATATTGCTTGGCATAAAGGTTTAGCAAACGCGGACTCCCTTAGTGAGGAAGATTACCTGCAAATGTGTGCATATAAAACAGGAACCCTAGCCAGAATGGCTGCTAAGATGGCTGCAGTTTTAGCGGATGCGGAAGATGAGCTAGTTGAGAGGATAGGGTTATTCGCTGAGAGCATAGGTGTAGCCTTTCAAATAAGAGATGACATCCTAGATTTGGTGGGTGAGGAATTCGCGCAGAAAAAAGGTGGGTTAGGTCAGGATATAACTGAGGGGAAACGCACCTTAATAGTAATCCATACATTAAGAGTTGCAAGCCCAGATGATAGAAGGCGGCTCATCGAGATTCTTAAAATGCACTCCCCGGATCAAAAAGTAAGGGATGAAGCCATATCTATAATCAAAAAGTATGGTTCAATTGAATATGCCAGAAACTTCGCAAGAAAAATTATTGAAGAGAGCTGGAATAATGTTAAAAAGCTTCTTCCAGACTCTGAGGCAAAAGAAAAGTTAAACGCTTTCGCACAATTCCTTATTGAGAGAAATATATAGGAAGCATTCAGCCTTGACCGTTGACGTAAACAATGCTGAATTAGAAGACTTAATATGGAAGTCAGCTTTACTGAACGCTGTAAAACATGATGGAAAAGCTCAGCTTGGTCCTGTCATCAGCAAGGTATTAGCTGAAAAGCCTGAATTAAGGAGCAGAGTAAAGGAGATTATTAATGTCATCAACAAAATCATTCAGGAAGTAAACACTCTCCCCCTGACGGAGCAGAGGAAAATCGTCGAGGAAAAATGGCCTGAAGCTCTCGAAAAAACTAGGGTTGATGAGGAGAAAAGGCTTCCTCCCCTACCTAATGTTGATAGATATCCAATGGTGATCACTCGTTTTTCACCAAATCCTGACTGCGTACTTCATTTAGGATCAGCTAGAGCTATAATCCTAAGCTATGAATACGCTAGGATGTATAAGGGCAAGTTTATTCTACGCTTTGAAGACACTGATCCGAAGCTTAAGAAGCCCACTCTAGAATTCTATGATAGAATTAGAGAGGATTTAGAGTGGCTTGGCTGCAAGCCTGACGAGGAATATATACAAAGCGATAGGTTGCCCATATATTACGAGTATGCAGAAAAATTGATTGCTGATGGAAACGCCTACGTGTGCACTTGCAAACCGCAAGAATTCCGAGAGCTCGTCCTAGCTAAAAAGCCTTGTCCATGCCGTAACCTGCCTCCAGAGGATAATGTTGAACGTTGGCATCGTATGCTATCTGGCCATTATAGGGAAGGCGAGGCGGTTATGCGTATAAAGACGGACCTTAATCATCCTAATCCCGCAGTTAGGGATTGGCCTGCCCTACGCATAATAGATGTTGAGAAAAATCCCCATCCCAGAGTTGGGACAAAATATAATGTTTGGCCTCTTTACAATTTTGCCTGCGGTTTGGATGATCACTTAATGGGTGTAACTCACATAATTCGCGGAAAGGAACATATGACAAACATGGTGAGGCAACAATACCTATATCACCACTTAGGATGGCAATACCCCGAGGCTATACATTATGGCAGGCTTAAGATCGTCGGAGCATTCTTAAGTAAATCGAAGATTGTTCAAGGCGTAAGGAGTGGCGTATTTAAGGGATGGGACGACCCAAGGCTGGCGACATTTGCAGCTCTACGGCGGAGGGGGATAACGCCAAAGGCTATTAAAATGTTAATATTCGATGTGGGACCAAAATCCCAAGATGTTGTAATAAGTTGGGAGAACCTATACGCCTATAACCGTAAAATCCTCGATCCTGAAGTTAATAGGTATTTCTTCGTTGCAGACCCAGTTATGCTATCTGTTAAGGGGATACCTAGGCCCATACATGCCAGAATTAGGCTTCACCCACAGCACCCTGAAAGAGGATTCAGGGAATATGCTATAAAGCCTGAGGGTGCGGATAATAAGGCGCTTTTCTGGATATCTAAGGAGGATGTAGAGCACATCACTCCCGGCGTAGTTGTCCGCTTAATGGAGCTATTTAACTTGAGAATAGAAAGGGTTGGAGAGCATTCTATTGAGGCTTCATTCCTAAGCGAGACGTATGAGGATGCAAGAAAATTAAAAGCGCCACTAATTCACTGGGTTCCAATAAACTCGAGTATCTCGTGTAAAGTTATAATGCCCGATTCTTCCGTCAAGGAGGGTGTAGCTGAGGGTGCATGTAGAAGTCTTAAGCCTAACCATATTGTTCAGTTTGAACGATTCGGTTGTGTAAGAATAGACAGCGTGGCTGATGGTCTTATTGCCTACTACGCCCACAAGTAGGTGCTGCTAATATGCGTGATCAAGATAAGTTCGTCATATGGCCCTCCTATTTCGATTCAACCCTAACGAGAAGTAGGGGGCGTAAACTTCCGAAGACCCTATGTGTACCTAACCCAAGGATTTCAGAGCTTGTAGAAGCTGTAAGCAGACTTCGTCTCAGATATGAACTTGTAGCAGATGCAAGTTATCCTAAAACACCATGGGTTAAAACTGGAAAATTGCTCGTAGTTAAAAATAGCACTAAAACAAAACTCTTAAAGAGAATAGCGGAGCAATTACGGAGGATTCGTGCTTCAACCTCGGTTCAAGTGAAACGCTAATCTGATCCTTCTCCCTCTATTAGCACAGCGTTTATAACTCCGTTTTGTCCTGGGCGTGAAGTTACTCTAGCTAGCCCTAGTGGAGTTTCGATTATAGCTCCCTTCGTTATTACGCCCCTACGATCATAGTCGATGTTAGCGGGGTTTTTAACAACCCTGAGGATTTCAACCTTTTGAGTTTTGCCAGTCTTCAAATCCGTAACACAGGCATATTTATCGCTTATAAGCTTAACCTTAATGTTGCCTCCCCGTCCTCTCTCAACTTTCCTCTTGGGTTCCCCTAGGGTGGTTTCAACGGGGAAGGAGCCCATTTCAAACTTTCTTTTCTTCCTATAAGGTTTCCTCTTACCGCCGGTGGGTTTCCTTTTGTGAAGGTCTCCATGCCATACGGACATATGCATTCCCTGTTGTCCTTAAGCCTGTTTCTTATCACTTAGTTTAACATATAAATGTATCCATTTATGCGTCTTCCATTTGGCTTTTTTCACTTGTCTCCCGCTCTAAAATTTTCTTCAACTCTCTCTTCATTGTGGTGATGTCGCGGCTAAGCCCAAAATAATCAGCAAAGTAATCAGTTGTCCTCAGCATAGCAGATCGCCCCCTCTTCTCTATGGTGATGAGCCCCATTTCTTTAAGCACTTTTATATGGGTGTATGCATGGCGGCCGCGTACCTCTATCACCTTTTTCTGGGAAATGGGCTGTCTAATGGCAATATATGATAACGTTTTCAAGGGTCCTGGGGATAGTAGGGGCCGCTTAATCAGCTTCTTAACATAAGGCGCAAATTCACTCTTTAGTTGCATGACATATCTTTCATCCTTCAATTCTAAAATCTCAATAGCAGTATTTCTGTTTGCATACTCTCTCGCAAGCATTTCCACAATTTTTTTGGCTTTATCTTTTGACTGTGTTTTTAAAATTGAGCATAAGTCTGAGAGAGATAGGGGGCGTCCCGCAACGTATAATGCTGCTTCTACTAAAGCGAGTTTTCTTTTAAGCTTCTCCCTTAAAACTTCCTTGCCCTCGCCTTTACTCTCAGATTCTTGGGGCTTCTGCATTTAATCCCCCAATGGTTATAAATATTTCACCAGAGTTTTCATCTTGCCATAGGCCTACCTTCTCTCTTTGAGCCAAAAATAGGAGTAGTATAAATGTTCTTATAGCTTCTAAGCGGGGTAATCCCTTGATGAGCTTTGAGAACTCTATTATTCCTGAGCCCTTAACCATGTTACAAAGGGTTGCATATAGCCTTTCCATTTGAATTTCAATTTCCATCAAGTAGTATTCAACTTGGGGTACAATTACAGATGGATCTGGAAGTATAGGTCTCATTGATGTTTTCTCAAAACGATTAATTAAAATCGTTTCATTCTTTAAAACCTCATCTAAAACCTCTAAGAGATGTCTTATTGTTGTTGATGTTAGTTCATGCCTCAATGGGACTATGAGTGGCGGTGGAACGTAATCCAGTATAACTTTAGGCGGCTTCGGGGGCTCTTGGAGTTTAAGTAAAAGCTTAGTTTTCATTAGGTAAATAAAGGCTGAGGAATCTAGCGCAACGCCAGAAGCTCTAAAATCAATTTGTCCCATTTTCTTCATTTCTTCTAGAAAGGACATAAGCAAATAGGCAATGTTGATGCTCCATGGTGAAATTTTCTCAAGCTTATGTAGTTCAAATAAAATGTTCCATGGGGGCCTTAGATAAAATGGCTTCTTTACTTCAATGGACATTTTAACTCTTCGCCTCTAGAAACTTAGCCTCGATTACATTTGATACACCATTTACCGCATATACGCCATAAACCTTTTGAGCCTTATTCACCATCTCAGGCTTCAGGGTTATAACTATGAATTGAGCTTTCTCAGATTCCTCTAAAAGGAGGTCTGCAAGTTTAGAAACGTGAAATGCATCAAGGTGAGCGTCTACCTCATCAAGTATGTAGAACGTAGCTGGAGTAAAATCTTTCAGTGCAAATATAAATGCTACAGCTGCAACTGACCGCTCGCCTCCACTAGCCCCGCTTACCACGATAGCAGGCTTCATCGGGAATTGCACAATCATTTCGATACCCCCTGCAAATGGATCTTCCTGGTTTTCAAGAATTAAAGTCGCAGTCCCCCCTCCCGTTAGCTTCGAGAAGTATCTCTGTAGATTCTGATTTGTTTTTTCAAAGGCTTCCATGAAAACTTTCTTTTTCTTACTTTCAATTTCATCCATAAACTTTAAGATAGCCTGCTTCTCCTTCTCGAGCTCGTTTATTTTAATGGATAACTCCTTATAGCGGGATATTTGCTCATCGTATTGGGGTACTGCTAACTGATTAACTGCACCTATTCTCTCAAACTCAAATTTGAGCATCCTTAATGTGGCTTCAGCTTCTTCAACTTCCTTCTGAGTAACTGCTAATGGTTCTTCATATCCAAGCTGTTTAAGCTGCTTTTGCCATTGCTCAAGCTGTATCAAGGATGTTTGGATGCTGAGCTGGCAACTATTAAATAGCCTGCTTGTTTCTTCATATTCAACATCGAGTTTACGAAGCTCCCTGTCTACCTCATCTATTTGTGATGTAAACTTGTGTGATTCCTCTTTAGCTGAGAGTATATTTTTTGAGAGTTCATCACGCTTCTTTTCGAGCTCGCTAAGCTCCATTTGAAGCTTTTCCCTTTCTTGAAGTGCTTCACTAAGCTCTTGTTCAACATGCTTAATTTGTTGCTCAACCCTTGAAAGTTGGATTTTAGCATTTCTATACCCCTCCCTTAGGATATTTTCAAACTTTGACTGTAATGTTGAAATTTCTGTTTGAATAGTCCCCAGCTTCTGTCTAAGTGCGATGATCTCTTCTGCAAGCTTCTCTCTCCTAACTTCCATAGCTTGAATGTTTGCTGGGTCTGTTTTCTTCTTTAAATCCACAAGTTCTGATTGAAGTTTCCTCAATTCCTTTATAATCACACTTTTTTCAGCTTTAATTGCCCAGATCTTAGCTTTTTCCTCTTCTATCTCTTTTTCAAGTCTTTGGGTGTTTTCCTCTATTCTTTTAACGTTGTTCTCCGCCCTTTTTATGTTCCTCTTAACACGATTTATTTCTCGATCAATAGTGACTATCGCTTCAGAAAGTCTAGCGATTTCAACTCTAATTCGGTCTATTTCATCTTCAAGGTTTTTAATGTCTTCTCCTCTTTTTGATAAGTGTCTTTGTAAAGCCTTAACAGCCTCATCTAAGCTTTTTATTGCAGCTTCGCTGGGAACTATTGCTGAAAAGTCAATGGGTGCTCTATAATATCCACTTTCTAAAGCGCCTCCAGCCTCGTATACATCACCATCAATAGTGACTGTGCGATATCCCTTACTGGAAAGCTCTAATGCAGTTTTGTTATCTGCTACTACTAATGTATCGCCGAATACGAAATGAACTGCTGGCTCATATTGTTTTGCACACTTTATAAATGTAAATGCGGCGCCTTCA
>JAGTRA010000087.1:768-4521 GCA_018396935.1 Candidatus Bathyarchaeota archaeon | reverse complement strand
GGCGTTTATTTCTCTAGCTAACTCTCCAACCTCCTCCATTAGGCTGGCTAGCATTGAAAGCGGAGGCCAATAGCCCTCCTCAAACTGGTTTATCCATTCATCAACAATTTTTTGAGCCTGTTTAATGGTTATTTCATTCATAAGCCCCATCACCATTCAATGAACAGGTATAGCTATCCCTTTAGGGGGTTATCTTTACGCAAAAATAAGCCTAGTTTGCTATTAATTTAGCGGATTTTTTAAGAAGTTTGTAGCTTTCTTAATGAATAGGCATATATACTTCTTAAATTAAGTTTAAGTTAAGCTTGATGGATATATATCATGGGGGGTGAATATGGAGAGTAGCATTGAGAAAGTTATTAAGTGCCAGTTTTGTGGACAGGAAGTCTCCATAGAAGAAGCCTATACTTGGTTTGGAGCTAAAGTTTGTGAAGACTGCTATATTGAGAGAAGCAGCCCCGTAAGGCTATGTAACCCATGGGCTGTTTACTCTGCTAAGCATACGCTTAAAGCTTATGGAGTGAAGGCTGAAGAGGTCCTCACAGAAAAACAGAGGAAAATCTATAACATTGTTAAGGCGAGGGGCAAAATTACACTTGATGAGCTTCTAGAAGAGCTTAAAGTACCTAAAAGCGAACTAGAGAGCCATATTGCAATAATGAGGTACCTAGAGCTTGTAATTGAACAAATAGAGAAAGGTAAAATTGTGATAGCTCCACTTAAAAAGTAAAGGCTAGAAGGCGCCATAAGCCCCCCTTTATTTCCTATTTGATTCCACCTTGAAAGCGTTAGCTGGCATAGGATAGCCCTTAGACGTGTTCTAGGCTCCATTCCCACCTTAAGGTATAAAGAAGTTTTAAATTTGAATGATAAAGTTATACTTCGTGGTTTAGATGAGGATTAGGAGAAGAATGGGGGAGAAGGGTCAAATTATAATCCCTGAGATTATAAGGGAGTATATTGGCATTAAGCCAGGTGATGATGTTTTTATGGAGGTTAGGGAGGGGGAGTTAGTTATAACTCCCGGGGTGAATTCTGAAGAGTTTGTTAATAGATTTTGCTCAGTAGTTAAGCGTAAATTAGCTAAGAGGATAGATTTTGAAAAGTTGATTGAGAAAATCTCCCTCCACAACTTAATTGCTTAACCCGCAAGTATTCTAAGGGAGGGGGGTAAATACGCTGACTTCATTCACCCCTTATGCTTTTTATAAATTGTGTAAGTTTAACATCCTCCATTTGCTTAGTTCTTATTCCAAGTTTTAAGCATAGGTTTCTTATTATGGTCTTCTCTATTATTTTCGCTCCCAACCCAAAGAAGCTGTTTATGAATTCAGTGAAGGCTTCAAGATTTTCTGGAATATTCTCCCTCCTAATAGCGTAGGAGCTTTGAAGGTAGTAGTAGACCACTTCCCTTCCACTTTCGCCTATAACAGATTTCAGGGACTCATCTATTACTTCAATTAGAATTGCTCTAAGCTGCTTATCATCTATTTTCAAATTTTCCACCTAAATGGCAGCTTTTGCTACCTCACATTATCATGGTGAGTTTTGGAAGAGCATACCCCTTAGACGTATCCATTTCAAGGATGTGGAGGTTTGTTCTAGGCTTCACTCCATAAACCAGCACTTTTCCATGCTCACGGATGATTTTCACATGTACCTCCGCTATTGAGCCTAGAATCTTCGCTAATTTAGGGTAGCCAGGCTTAAGCAGCATTATGCCTAAACCCCCAGTCTCCCTTATCTTAGTAGCATCCACCTTAAGGATTGAAATCGTCCCTCTAGCGCCATAATTGTCTATAAGCATATCTACGCCTGTGATGCGTAAAATCGGCTGGCCTGTTTTCTCCATTAATTCACGTTCAACCTCAAGATACGCTGCGTAATCCTCTAAAATGTTTACACCCTTAAAAGCCACCACATACGGCTCCAGCTTAATTCCAGGATGATCTTTAACACATAACCTTAAGAGGTTATTTACTTCATTACTTGTTAAACCTGCTTCTTCAGCCCTCCTCCCTACAATCCTGTAGTCTATTCCAGCTGAGGGAATTATAATTACGCCCCTACCTTGGGTTATAAAATTTAAGGCTGTTGGAACTACAATGAGGTGATATTGTAGCATGGAGATATTCTCGTCTATTTCAATTAAAACAGGTGCACCTCTTGGATAGCCTCCATTAAGCATTTCATCCATGTCTGGGGAGCCTGTTGAGTAAAAGCCTGGCGCATCGGGTTGGGGTTGAAACCTTTTAGGGCTACTTACTGTTTTAGCCTTAAAGGAGGAAAAAGCTCTAAAGCCATTCTTAAGTGTGAAGAATAACTTCGTCTCTAGAATTTGGGCTCCTCTCATTTTAAAAACTTCAAGTTCTCTTATAAGCCTATGCGCTAAATAGCCTCTTTTAAGGTGGATTATGCCATCAGCGACAAAATCCTCTACGCTGAAATTCACCCCATTATTTTCGGCTTCACAGGGCTTTTCAGATATTAATAGCGTCGTACATCCCTGGAGCCTACAAATTTTGCCTAGAACTGTGTGTAGGAATACTCTTTTCTCATGGGGTTCCCTGAAGGCTTGAGCTAGGGCGGTAAATGAGTCTATTACAAGGCGTTTCGCTCCAAAATCTGCAACCTCCTTTAAGATGTGCTCAACAACCGCTGGGATCCCCTCCTCCTTAACGGTAAAGAGGTCTAGAAATCTAAATTTCCCCTCAGACTCAAGCTTTTTAAAATTGTATCCGAAGCTCTCCATGTTTTCATAGAAAGCCTCTCTACTCTCAGCGAAACTCACGTAAACGCCTTTATCGCCATAATCCACGCATCCATGGTAGAGGAAGTGGGCTGAAAAAACGGTTTTGCCAACCCCTGGGCAGCCAGCTAGAACAATGAGGCTTTTACTTGGGAAGCCTCCGCCGAGAACACTATCGAGACCCTCTACGCCACTAGGGATAAAACATTTATTCAAATCACATCCCTTAAGGGGGATTCTAACCATATAGACTCCTTGAAGGATAAAATAATTTGTGGCATAGGACTCCATATTCTGGCTCTATATGGCGTGTTATGGAAACCGTGTTACAGGCATGTTTTAGGGGTTTCGTTTATGGTACTTTAATATGCTTTAATTTTTCATTGGCTTGTCTGCCGCCTATGCCCCAATTTTCCATGGGGATTTCATGAATTATAACTTCAATAGCCTCTATTGGTATGCCCATATCTGTGAAGACTTTAGTTATGCCCTCTATCGTCTTCCTTTTAGCTTCTTCCGAAAATTCCTTAAATACGTAGACATGAACTATTGGCATATACTGAATTTTATTTTTTGTAAATAAAAGCCTTGTTGAGCTTAAGCCCTATATGCATCTTTCCTAGCTTTGTAGGGTTCTTTCAGCCATCCTCCTAGTTACTATTAGCATTATTAGCCCTAAAATTGCGAGGATTATTGCGAAAAGTATTAGCCAATGAGCTTCAGGGCCTACGCCGAAGACTATTGGGAAGAACCATATGAAGATTACTCCTCCAAAGCTTGATGCTCCAGCCTCTGGGGAGAGGGCGGCGGCTGCAGCCATTATGATTACGCCAGCCGCTATCATTATTAGGCTTATGAGGAATAGGGTTAGGAAGCGTTTAAACCATTTAGCCTCCGCCTCTTCTTCAATATGCTCAGCCATAACCTCACCTTCCTAAAATTTGTAGGGCTAGGAATAGCGTAAAGACTATTAATGTAAGGATTATTGAGAGCCAGAGCACAGC
>JAGTRA010000087.1:0-758 GCA_018396935.1 Candidatus Bathyarchaeota archaeon | reverse complement strand
CAGCCCTCATGGATTCCTTATCCGTGCCGAAGACTATTGGGATAGGCCCAATTATAACTGCTCCACCGCCCCTAACCCTGCCGCCCTTAATACTTGACTTAATACTTGATATGAGGAGGATGGCGAAGGCTATGATTAAGGTTAGAATTCCCAATAAGATTAGGGTTAAGCCTAGGCCTTGGAGGGGGCTCGCACTAAGCGTCAAGCTTATTGAAGCCATTTCTAAGCCCATTAAAGTTTGGTGGATAGGGGGCTTTTAAGCATTTTTAAATGGGGAGGGGGATGATGTAAACTATTAGGGCTGTGGCGAAGGTAGCTATAAAGGATGGCGCCATATACCTGTAAATTTCCTTAAGGGAGGTTTTAAAGTAGTTAGCTGTGAAGGTTAAGCATAGGTGGGTTGGCCCTAGAGTGTATCCGAGGTAGGCGCTTGCATATAGAAGCGCTGAGGTTTTAGATGTAAATGTTAAGGCGCCTGCTAGAATTGAAACGCTTAAGGCTATTGCCCCAGAGGCTGTGCCCATGAGGAAGCCTAAACCCATGGGGATAATGGTTAGCAATGTGATCACGTTTAATCCATGCCCACTTGAGATAAGTGGCTGAAATATTTCAGCTATGCCAGCAGCCTTCATAACATTCCTCAAGAGGAAGGCGCCATAAGCTGCCAGTGTTACGTCATAAACCCCCCAACTTTTTAAGGGCTTAATGAGCGCGCCAATATTTAGATGCGAGTTCACCGCCATAAAGGCTAAGCCCAT
>JAGTRA010000086.1 GCA_018396935.1 Candidatus Bathyarchaeota archaeon | reverse complement strand
CCAATAGATAAAAAAAGGTCGAGGTTTCGCATGTATGTTAACCTCCTAAACTAGGATGTCTCCGTCATGGATCTCTCGCCTAATGGGATTGAGGACACTCCTGCTGGAAGCTCTGGGAACTTTTCCTTAATCTTCTGTTCAGCTACAGCTGCAGCTTCAGCCAATATCTTTTGAGCATCTTCGTTTGCCGTTTCAAAGTTTATTGTTAAACCTGTTGTTTGACCAGCTTCAACGATTATTCCGCTTAGCAGATTGCTAATTTGTCCGAGCTCCCTCTCCGCCTCTGGGAATATGCCCGCCATTCCTGTTTGAACAGCTCTTAAAACGCTAATTGCAGGACCAAGTGTTGAAACAACATCGCCTAACTCGGATACTGTACGTAAGCGTAACACTATCTGCTCAAGGGCAAGGCGAGCATGCATAATCATCTTTTCCATTTTTCGGATTTCAGCAAGCTCATTAGCAAAGACATTAGCCCTAGCCATATCATGCTTCGTGTATGCATCCACTATCCTTGCAAAAATGGATTTATCCCTCTGGCTAAATCTTTCACTAGCTTGATCAAGTTTTTGAATTTGCAGTTCAATGCGGCGGATAGCCATGTCAAGTCTCGGCTTTAGCGGGCCAGGTGGTCTAACGGCCTCCTTAATCCTCTCAGTAAGAGGACGCTCTGGACTCCTTTCCTCCCACTTTTTAGCAAATCTTTCAGACATTCTAAGTCCTCCGAAAGAAGGCTAGAGTCAAGCCTAAATCTTATACATTGTTAATATGCCGAAAATATTCACGTATATATGCGGCAATATACATTAAGCTTTAAGTATTTTTAGGCTTTAATTTTCTAATGAAAAGGCTTGCGTGCTGCTTTCTCAAGAATAGACAAAAACTTGTAAGTTAGACTAAAAAGAAGCATATAATCAATATTAGCCAGGTGAAATACATGGGTGAGAGATTAAAAATCTTCGCATTCGTAGCTTTCCTAGGATTCATATTAGGCATTGTAGCTGATGTAACCGCTACCTACGTACTTCCAGCCCTTATTGAGTTGCTGCCATCATTAGGCACCGCAACAAGGTTCATAATTTCAGGACTAGCAGGCGCTTGCTTAACATTGATAGTTGTAAGCATATGGGCATACGCAACATCATCAGAAAGATAATTCCACTATTCACTTCCAATATTTTCGATTTTGCATCATCCTGTTATTTTAATGGACTCAGAAGCGGAAAAAGCAATCATCGCTCAGCGTACCTCGATGTCCTCATCGTCCGCCATAAATATTTCCACTAAAGCCTAAAAACCTTACTAGCCTCATAATCGCCCAGCTTCGTCTATAATTGCTGAAACGATTTGAAACGCGGCGTTTCACAATGTTCCTTATCAAATACTTCGCATAATTTCAACATGGTGATTAAAGTGCTGAAGAAGATGCTTGTGGCTTCGGCTTTGCTCATGACTCTGCTAATTTCTTCAACCATAACCCAAACCCAAGCCTTTAAAGGCCTTACAGAGGAGGAAAAAGCGAAGCGAATTCTAGAGATAGCAAATAAAGCATATGAGAGGATTACAGCACATGTCAATAATATCGCAGGCAACGAAACCATAATGAATCTACTTGAAGGATTGGGGCTTAAAGGATATTTTATAGGGAATTCTTCGAACCTAGAAGAGGCGGGTAATCTGCTGAGAATCGCCCAGCAATCCCTCAATAGCGGGGATTATGAGGAGGCTATAAGCAAAGTCTTAGAAGCTATGGGAATTATGCGCAACGTCTTCATAAACATTCATAAAATACTAAAGCAGGCTGGCGTTATAAAAGCTCCAGAAAAGCCTGAGCTACAAGCCCAGGGCATATTAGTAGCAATAAACAGATCTCTAGAGCGGATAAAACGCCTAAATGAAACCATCAACACTCTCATCAGCCAATTAAAGATTTCAGAAGGCGACGCTGAGGAAATTGAAGGCCTGCTTAATCAGGCTAAAAATCTGCTAAATAGAGGCAGAGAATTGCTTGAGGAAGGAAATGTTACAGGAGCTGCCCATAAGCTTGGGGAAGCAAACAGGCTAATAACCCAAGCCCATGTAACGTTAAAGGCCAAAATTGCTGAGGCAAGGATGACAGAGAGGCTGGAGGGATTTAGGCTTAAAATAGAGGAGCACTTGAATAGAACCCTTGAAAAACTGAATGAAACAGCTATTGGCAGGATATTTGGGCCGTTAGGCTTTAAGCATAAATGGGAATTCAAACATCAAATCATGGGCTTAATAGAAAACGCTACATACGCTTGGAAGTTCAACAATAAGCTACGATTCAGAAACTCCCTTGAAGAACTACGTGGAAAAATCAAGAACTTCATGAGCGCCTACACAGTTAAGGAACTACCTTCATCGACTCAAAGTGAAAACCTGAACCTCAAACTTGAAGTCGCTAAAGAAGTTAAGAGAAATCAAGCCACCATACATGTAAAAGCCACAAACACGGGGGATGCAACCCTCATCTTCCCAAACGGGGCCCTAGGCATAGTAATAGAAAGGAATATTAACGGGCAGTGGAGGCCATACTATACGCCCATATCTATACAAATGCTGATTAAGCTTAATCCCGAAGAAAGCAGAGCGATATTTATTAAGCTAATTAACCCTCCAGAAGGCCTCTACAGAGCGGTGGCCCACGCCCAAAGCGAGCAAACCCTAACGTCGATAACAGCTACAGTTGAATTCACAATTCCATAACCCTTTTTATTTAAGCTCAACAACATTCTGAAGGCCTACCTTTTTAACGCTTAAAACACCCTCCTTCTCAAGGCGCTTAATAAGGCGCCACATACTTGTCCTAGGGATTTGGGGGAAGGCTTCCCTAAGTTCAGCTTCAAGGGCTCTCCCCCCATGCTCCCTTAGAAACCTTACAACCTCAGCTTCCTCAGCCCTAAGCTTTTGAAGGCGACGCCTACGCCTAGAGAATCTAAAAGCTATGGCGAAGGCTATAGCCAAGGCTACTGCAACGGCAACGAAGGACGTAATGGATAACCAATCTATTAGAGGCTGATTGGGAGGCGGCTTAACCGGCGGAGCCGCCTCCAGGATGTAGCTTATCTCCCAACTTCCAGGCTGAAGCTCAAGCCTAACCTTAGCACCATCACTACCTACGGAGGCTGGGGGATTGTTAAAGTAAATCACAGTAGCATACTCTGGAAGCAAAAGAACAACTCCATAGAGCGAGGAAAACGCAACAGTCCAGACCTCGCCAACCTTAGACGTGAGATCATCTGCATCATACTCTAAGTTCACCTTCGAAGCTCCTAAAGAATAAATGGTGATGGTTGAGGAGCTTAGCTCATAATTCAGCAGTTCTCCAGCTTCATCTAAAGCTAATATATTATAAGGCTTCTGGGATAGAAGCTGAACCTCCACCATGGGATCAGTTTCATTTATAGTAAGACTCATCCGAATATGAGCCACACCATCCCTGTAAACCTCAACCAAAACGTTTTCAACTGAAACAGCCAATACCTGTTGATAAGGTAGGATTAAAATCATCAATAACGTAAGTAATCCAATAGGTCGTCTTAGCATATCGCATATCCACAGATACATGTAAAACGCATCGTCTAATAAGCATTATGAATCAAAAAGTTTAAAGGAGTTGAATAGTTTGCGTCCCTACCTTTTAAAATACTTCATGGAAATGCTTAAGCTAAATTATGACGAAATATGGAGGAATTGTTAAGAAAAATGTGCCTCCTAGATTATGTTTGAATTCCCTAAACGCTAATGGAAATCGTTAAAGGCTTCGAGGAGATTGATAGACTGCATTGCCTACCCTTTATAAAGCACAAATGGATGAATGCTTCACCTATGGATGGGGAAGAAAAAACAGAAGGGCTAAGCCTTGAGGCTAAGCTAGGGCTACTTGATGCCGTCGCCATAAATGTCGGTGCAATAATAGGAGCAGGCATTTTTGTTGTAATAGGTATAGCAGCAGGTGTGGCTGGTTCAGCGCTTCCTGTTTCTATGCTTTTAGCTTCAGTAATAGCCTTTTTCACCGCTATAAGCTTTATAGAACTTTCATCTTGGAGGCCGATGGAGGGAAGCATCTATGAATATGCTTATCAGCTAGTTTCACCTTTCTGCGGTTTTCTAACAGGTTGGATGTGGATAGTCTCTAACATATTTGCCGGGGCCGCCGTGTCCATTGGACTCGCCGAGCACCTTCATAATTTGTTGCCAGCTCTACCAACAAAGGTTTTAGCTACAATAATATGCATGTTTTTCTCCGCCCTGAACCTTCTAGGTGTTAAACAATCAAGTTTTGTAAATAACATATTGGTGACTGCTAAACTTTTGATTCTCGGATTCTTTACATTTTATGGAGCGCTTTACATAGATCCATCTAATTTCGCTGATTTTAATGTGTTTCAGCCAGGGGTTCTTTATGGAGCCTTCATCATCTTTTTTGCCTATGGCGGTTTTGCAAGAGCTGTTGTGATAGCTGAGGAAGTTAAGGATGCTAGAAGAAACGTCCCAAAAGCGGTGCTAATATCCTTAGTCGTCTCAACTATTTTCTACTTATTAGTAGGCTCAGTGGCTATTGGACTTATAGGTGCAAAT
>JAGTRA010000085.1:2789-4617 GCA_018396935.1 Candidatus Bathyarchaeota archaeon | reverse complement strand
AATGCTCCTTGTAACATGACGATTTCGCCCTGGAGTATAAAATTATTAGATGATAATGTCAAATTTAGAGCCGAAGGCTTAAGTATTAAATAGCTCACAGAGACTTGTCCTGGGGATTTTTGCTCACATTTCTCAAGAGTGATAATCTTTACTTTCTCATTTTTTAAGTCACTGGGACACTCACCAACACGCCATCCGTTATCTAATCCGCCTGTGCACTCTGCAATGTAATAGCGAGTGCCCCGATACATAATGTATACAGGAGGTTGGCGAGCTAGTTTAGGTTCTTTTGGAAGATTGACTCCTAAGTTCATGTGATTTATATTTTCATAATAAAGCAGTACTACGTCGAGGCTGCCTGCTTTCATTATAGAAGCAGCAACATAGCTGAGAAGATCGCAGTCTCCGCCATTATCAACTAATGTTTCCACAGGGTATCTGGCCGATTCTGTGACGAGATAAGGGATTTGATGAACCAACATTAAAACGCCGTTGGCAAATTCTTCATCATCGCTATAGATTTCTCTAAGTTTATCGGCTATAGGTTTCAGGGCATATGGTGTAACAAATTTAGCGAAATCCGCGGGTGATGTTAGTTTATGATCTTTACTTCTGTAATATTGATATAGAAACGTAGGAATATGGACATTAAGCTTATACTCTGAAAATGCACCGTTTTGGCTTTTAATAAGCTTGTAAGATAAAGTGTAGCCATTTGAGAAAACTGCTTGAAATGTTGCCAGCAACAGCATAATATAAACTACAACTATGGCGACTACTTTCACACCGACCCTCATCAAAAAATAGAAATGAAGAAGATGCTTATTGATGTTATGAATAAAAGCATCTTAAGGTTGCTCAGGAACCCGGATTTTCCATCATCTGAATTCAGCGTCTAGCCTGTTTCTCATCGCAACCAAGTTAATTGTAAATATTCAGCGAAATTTATATCTTAACTTTCCCTCCCCTTTCCTTTATAAGTTCGGAAAGTTGAAGTATAGCTCTACCAAGAATAGCTTTTGCATCGGAAGAAGATCTAGCCACCGTAGATAGGTGTATTTCAATGTCTGGTTTCCTAAAGTCACCTTTCGGATGGGATTTAACATAAACTTGAGGATTATCATGTATTACAGCTTCTATTATTGGAGCAAGTTTTGATTCTAATAAACCCTCCACGCGGATGGTTGCTTCATAAAAAGTGGAGCCACCCGTGGTTTTCTTAATTAATTCAGCGATAGAGCTCTCAAATATTGCCTCCATCTCCGAAGGCATGCCTGGAAGAGCAAATATGAAGATATCATTTACCTTAATAGACACACCGGGAGCGGTGCCTAACGGATTTGGAAGGGGGTCCGCTCCATCTGGAAGCATAGCCATTTTCATCCTATGGGGGGTTAGCTCAGGTTCCCCAATCTCAGCATACTTCTCCTTAATCATCTGCAGAGCTTTTTCATTTAATACGAGGCTGCGGTTTAGAGCATTAGCAATCCCAGCTAAGGTCTTATCATCAAAAGTCGGCCCGAGACCTCCTGTAATTATGATAAATTTAGGCTTACGCTGTAGAGAGTCAACAATAGAGGAGGCAATCTCATCGACGTCATCACCAACTATTAGTATTCTCTTAACAGTGGCGCCGAGGGAGGTCACACGCCTAGCTAACCATTGAGCATTAGTATTCAAAATCCTACCTATTAGAAGCTCATTCCCAACGCAAATTATCTCAACATCTACCATGTTGTCACCCTCCATAGCCAAAGCGAGGAGCCTGCTTTTAGGGCATTAATTGATTCGTTGCTCCTTTAGGCCCCGCTTCACACTGCTCCACCCC
>JAGTRA010000085.1:0-2779 GCA_018396935.1 Candidatus Bathyarchaeota archaeon | reverse complement strand
AGACACAGTAGTTACTTGTTAACTCACCTTCAAAAAGTTCTCCGGACCTTATTATTTTGTCTATGAATGATTGCCAGCTGTTATCTAGTCTATTATTGGAGCTTACTTTGTGTATAGGTCGTCAACTACAAAATGGCTTTACCACCTCAATCATTAGAAAGCTTACTTTTTAGTTTAATGCATGTGCATTTAAATCCTATCGAAACTTCACTCAGAACTAGAGCGCTAGGCTTTTTTGTAAAAATTGTAAAAAAACTGGGTATTTAAGAATGGAGGCCCTCTATCAGTTATTTTTTATTAGAGGAAGCAATCTCATAAGTTGTAGGGTTACGTTTTTCATTTTATCCCCTCACCCCCCTATCTCATTATCTAATTTTTATAACATGACAATAGAGTTAAAGAAAAAAGGTTACAGTACGAAGGAAATCTCTCAACAGCTCAACATACCGCTAAAAACAGTTTATAGATGGCTAAATCAAGAGAGCAAAAAATAGAGTTAAGTTATAATTTATTTCTTTTTACTGAGCCACCACTTCAGATATTCTTTTTTTATTTTCTCTTTTTCAGTTTCATTGGACTCTGTAGAAGATTTAAGTCTCTCCTTTAATTCGAAAAGCTCTTGCTGAGTTAAAGATAAGCCACAACTTTGACAAACATACTGTCGTACAGATGCAATGTATAACATCTCACCGCCACATTCAGGACAATAGGGCATTTCGATCACTATCAGCCACTAAAGATAGCATACTTTAAGAAATAACTTTCGTTAAATAGTTTATCAGATTATGAAGTTCTTTAGACCTACACTTCTTGCCAATCTTATAGCTTCTTCTATCTCATCTCTTGTTAATCTTCGTCTAAGTTCTGGAATCTCATAAGCACGCCATTCTGGCCTATATTGAAACATAATGTTCACTCTTGTTTCTACACCTAGATTTTCAGCTATCCATTTCAGGATGTGCTCAGTACAACATTTCAAGTGATTGGGTAAAACTAGAACACGAATTATTAGCTCGCCATAATTTTTAGCCATCAAATGATTGAAGGTACATATATCCCAATATTTTGGAGCTTCAGAGATTCTGTCGGCGCAATCTCCTGGACCATACTTGAAGTCAAGGAGATATATATCAACAAACCCTGCTAACAGCTTAGCAGTCTCAATACTATAGTAGGAGTTAGAGTTCCAAACTATTGGGACGTTTACCTTAACATATTTGAAAGTTTCAAGCCAATGGGCAAGCCATGGTGTCGGTTCTCCACCAACTAGGTTTACGTTCCTACATCCGCTTCTCCGTAAGCCTTCAACTTCCTTTGCTAACTCTTCAGGCGTGTATACTTCGCCCTGTTCAAGCCATTGAGAAATCGTCCAATTCTGACAGTGCTTACAGCGTATCGTGCAACCCATTGTGAATATTGTCCCTGAAGGAACAAGTTCAGGCTCTTCACCTATATGTTCAAATATGCTTGAAACAGTTATTTTGTTCCCACATTTACAAAATCCTAGCTGACCACTAAGTCTATTCACACCACACCTCCTAACACAAAAATGACAATTACTAAGAATACGTTTCGAGATTTCAATCTTTAGATCCAGATAGGATTTTTCTGGATAAGGCATATCTTCAAGACTTTTTTCACCTGAATCAATTTCTCTCTCAATTTCCCTGAAAATTACCGTAAGCTTGTCATGCAAATGCCATAACTTTTCTAGGGGGGTATCCAGTTCAAAATCTGCAGGAATCAGCTTTGCTATCATAAATTTCGCAGGCTTTTCATTTTCCATGACAGAGAAATACCTAGCTAAACTCTTTCTAACCACAGGGTTTTCTAAAACTGTCAGAGCGTCGGGTCTAAAAATTCTCCACAATAGCGAAAACCCGCCTAGAAGAGAGCGTATGGATAACCACTCCCTCCAGGATGCAACTGACCCTTAATTGGAATATTGCTTCCGCAAACTGGACATTGCATATTTTTAGTTAGATTCCAACGGGTTATAGCGAAGCCATAACGCTTAATCAAAAGTTCATTACAATTTGGGCAATAAGTATTCTCAGCAGGATGACCCGGCACATTGCCTATGTAAACGAAGTGCAACCCAGCACTTTTTGCAGCAGCATAAGCTTTCTCCAAAGTATCTATTGGTGTTGATGGAATCGTTGTTAACTTGTAATCGGGGTGAAATCGTAAAAGGTGAAAGGGCGTATCTGCACCAAGGGACTCACATATCCACTCTGCTAATTCCCTAATTTTCTCTATTGAATCACCTATCTTAGGAATAACGAGATTCGTAATTTCTATATGAACATTATTCCGCTTCAGCTCCTTTAAACACTCGAAAATAGGCTCCACAGCTGGAACCTTTGAGTAAGTCCTGTAGAACGATTCATCAGCTCCACCCTTAAAGTCAACGGTAGCAGCATCGAGGTAGGGAGCAATAGCCCTTACAGCTTCAGGAGTCATGTAACCATTCGTGACAAAGGTGTTGAAGAAACCTACTTTATGTGCAAGTTTGGCCGTTTCATATGCATATTCAAAGAAAATTGTAGGCTCAGTATATGTATACGTTATACCTTGGCATCCATTATCGTTAGCGGCTCGAACAACATCCTCTGGAGGGAAATCTTTACCAGAGATCTCTTTTTCTTGGCTTATCATCCAATTATCACAAAATTGACACCTAAAGTTACAGCCAACCGTAGCTATGGACATTACAAGTGCTCCCGGGTGGAAATGGAAAAGAGGCTTTTTCTCTATTGGATCTACACAAGCAGATACT
>JAGTRA010000084.1 GCA_018396935.1 Candidatus Bathyarchaeota archaeon | reverse complement strand
CCTACCGAGGCCATAGAGTGTCTGGAGAGGAGGCTCAGGGGTGTTAGATTGGGAGAGCATGCGGAAGTGATCAGGGAAGCGCTGAAGGATGTTGAGCTGATCGGGATAACCGTGGAGGACATATTGAACGCGTTAGGGGAAAAGTTCGAGTAGATTTAGCCAATTTCCGGGCTTCAATTTTTCCATTAACTCCTCTCGAAGACTCATTGGAATACACGATTCTCTCAGGAGTCCTTAGACATGAATTTACGTAGTTATCTGGATCTGATGGATATTCGAGCTTCTAGGATTACATCACACCCCCAATATCGAATTTCACATTCATTGGAGCGGAGGCCCCACATTAAGCTGATTTTAGACGCTAAACCACCGTTTTAGAACAAACATGGGAGGATGGCACTACTGGCTCCCTCAGCACTGTAGGCATAAGATTGAGTTGGCTGCTAGGCGTATTGAGGGCCAGATCCGGTATCTGAATGGTGCTATAAGCCTCTTAACGCGGAGGAATGAGGTGCTTTTCCAGAAGGTTGATGCCTACTCTAAACACGACATGAAGAGGGCTAATGTTTACGCTAATGAGCTCGCTGAGATTAGGACGATGGCTTCAGGGGTTAGAGCGATCTTTCAGGCGCTAATAGTTATACCAGTAGCATCACTCATAGGTGTGAGATTTACACCCAATATTTTATGCTTCATCTTGGCTCTGCTGATAATCTTCGTTTCCTCCGGGCTTCGCGGCAACATCAATCCTTATAGCTTCATTCATGAAGATCAGGGAGAGGTTTATGAGTATAGGGCAGGCGCTAATGATGCCGCTATTCTTCACAAGCAACGCATTATACTCCATCGCGATAATGCCCTGGGTAATGCAGTGCATAGTGCGCTTCAACCCAATGAGCTATATCGTGGACGCCGTTAGATCACTGATGATAACAGGGGATTTAATGAGCCTCCCAATAGACCTGCAGGCTTATTATCTCGGCGTTCACCCTTCTCATGATACTTTTCCGCGGGGAATGGAGTTAAACTTTTCCGAGGTCTTATCAGAGGGCCTTAGGGCTATTCTTCAGGTAATCGCCTACTTCACAGTTGGAATGGTTGGAGCAGCGCTTTTCCTCCATTTTATTATGGGATGGGGCTGATTGACAGCTTCATGCTTGAATCCATAATCAGCCAAACAGGAGCCGTAGTTATTGTGCCCTTGGCTAAAAGGATTGGGTTCAAGCGGAGACAGTGGCCATACTTTCTATCGAGGCAACTGTAATTAGCATATTCAACATAGTTTTCTTTTCAGCTTTCCTAGGAGCACGACTTAGCGGAGTTTTAAACCTTGCTGAAGCCATAACTCCAATAATAGTGAAATTCTCTGTTGAGAATAGTAGTAGGGTTATTGTAGGGTACTTTGCCTACAAATCTTATTCCTTACTTCAGAGAGAAGAGTTCACGTATATGGCCACGCTGGGGATACTGCTGTTTGGCTATACCATTTCAGAAATACTGAAGGGAGCGGTGCTCTCACAGTCCTCACTATCGGCATCATCTTAGGGAACGACAGAGAGATCCTTAGGATGCTTGGGAAAAATCCTCCACCTGCGAACGCCTTCTCCGAACTAAAAAGTATTTAGAGCGCTTTAAAGCAGAAGCTTCTTTTATTCTCAGAACATTCTTCTTCATGGTGTTGGGCTCATTGTTCGAGGTATCATCACTAAGCCTATTCATAGCACTAGCTTATGATCTACCAATCATCGGCATCCTCTTAGCTACGCGCTACTTGGTTACTTCAATGTCGACGTGAAGGAGTCCCATGTTTTCTGAGAGGAAGATAATTACGGGTATGTGTGCGCTTGGATTAACACCAGCCCTCCTAAGCCTAATACCCCTACAGTATGACCTGCCCAACTCTAACCTTTACACACTCATCACCACAAACCTGATAGTACTAACCAATATCCTAACCCAATATCGACTATAAAAATGCGGAAGAAAAACAGAAACAAAGATTACATCAAGATATCTCAAACCTCTTTGTTCTAAATCATTTGTCAGTAAGTGATGTAAATTAAGAAAGTTTTATACGTGGCCAAAAATTTTGTATACCGCGATTTTAGCGGCATCTGTAGCCAGCAATGTCACCATAATAATGTAGATCAGCGCTAACGCTATGGCATGTGGGGGCAGTGATGGTATTATTATGCCTCTCCATACAAGCATTGTCGCAGTCACGCTGTCAACTATTATGGTTAGCAGCATGTACCTGCTTGGTTTCGAGCCCCAAAATGCTCTAGTCTCCCTGAAGTTCATTATATTTAAAAGCCCCGAGAGGAGGAGTATATAGAACATGAAGCTCTGTAGCTGCGGATACGATAGATTGATGAGCTTTGCTATATGTAGCGCTATAAATAGTTCCGCGAGTTTCACGATGCCGAGCATAGTTGATATTAATGCGAGCTTCCTCACATTCCATTTCTCCGGCCTTCTACCCGGCTTTAATACGTCGATACTTATGGATAGCGTTACAAAATCGTAGAGGAAAAGCATTAATATCATGTGCGTGGGCGTTAATATTGGGAGCCCAAGGAGCAGCGTTGATATAGCCACAAAATATACTATGCTGAAGGTCTTAACGATCTTGTTTATGGTCCAGACAACTATCTTCCTATAGGTCATTCTCCCAAGCCTTATAATGTCGGCGATCTCCCTTAACCCCGGAGATGTGAGCACTGCAGAGGCAACTGATTTTGCCACGTCCGTGGCCCCGCTCACAGCTATGCCTAGGTCCGCCTTCTTAAGCGCCGGCGCATCATTCACTCCGTCGCCCGTCATGCCGACCACATGTCCCTTCTTCTGTAGAGTTTCTACGATATTGTACTTGTCCTCAGGTACGACTTCCGCGAATATCTCAATATCCTCGACGCCTTCAGTTAGCTGCTCTTTTGAAATCTCCCTCAGGCTAATAGCCTTCTCGCCTATGCCAACTTTACTCGCTATGGCTTTAGCTATGTGTATATTATCCCCTGTAACCATTTTTGGTGTTACACCAAGGCTCTTTATGACATCTATAAATTGCTTAGAATCTTCGCGGGGCCTGTCATAGAGCCCTAACAGCCCAATGATCTCAATGACGTTCTGCTGGGCCTCCATTGCCACGGCCAGCGGCCTAAGCCCCTCTCTACTGAGCCCCGTAATGATCTCCCCAATATCCTCCTCGTTGCTATAGGCGGCTAGCTGGAGAAGCGCCTGTGGCGCACCCTTAATAACTCTCAGCTTTCTTCCCTGAATCTGAACTAGTGCTTCGCTCCTCTTCGTCTCCGGCGTGAATGGCTTAAATTCTAGGATGCTTGCCACGTTTATGTTAATGTTCATCTCTTTAGCTTTCTGTCTAATGGCGTTATCTATGGGATCTTTCGTTATCTCTTCTGATGCCAGAGCAGCATATAGCAAAACGTCTTCCTCGCCATATCCGCCACCTAACGAGATCACCCTGTCAACCACTATCCTGTTCTCAGTTATTGTCCCCGTTTTATCTAGGCATATAACGTCCATCATGGAGGCAGCCTCTATGGCCTCAAGCCTTCTGACAACTATACCGCTCTTCGCGAGCTCAACGCTTCCCAAGGCCAGAGTTATAGTGGTCATGGCTGGCAGGGCTATGGGTATTGAGGCTAGGAGCAGCGTTAAGGTGAAGGGTAGGAGATCTAAAATGTTAAGCCCCGCCAGAATAAGCTTAGCTACAACCAAGATTATGAAGAGGGAGTCTACTAGAAGAAGCCACTTAGTTATGCTGTTGGTTATCTCCTCTATTAGGAGCCTAGGCTTCGCTATTTGGACAAGTTCGATGGTTCTACCGAAACGTGTTCTCACGCCTGTTGCAACTATCCTTATAATAGCCTCTCCCCTAACAACCGTGGTTCCAGCGTAAACATTATCTTTAACGCTTTTCTCAGCGGGTATAGATTCGCCGGTCAGCGCGGATTCGTCAACAGTTATAGAACCCTCCACGATAACGCCGTCAGCTGGCGCAATGTCGCCCATAGAGATCTTCACAATATCATCTGGCACAATGCGTTCAGCTGCAACATCAACCCACTTACCATCCCTCAGAGCTTTCACGGTCACTTTTAGCTTCGATTTAAGCACCTCAATGGCCCTACCAGCCCTATATCCATGAACAACACCTATAGCTGCATTTACGAGGAGCAGCGAAACCATTATAGCGAAGTCAACGTATTTCCCTAAAACAAAAGAGATCGCGGCGGCCACTTCTATAGTATAGGGCGTTAGCCCTGTGAGCTTCTTTAGGAAAGACACCGCGATATTCTCCCCCTTTTCAGGCACCTTATTGGGGCCGTAGATTTTGAGTCTCTCAACGACTTCCTCGCTAGTTAGACCTTTATGCCCGCTCATCTCGTATACCTACGCATCTACACCGTTTTTAACAAGAATTCTTAAGTATTTCTTCTTATTGTCAGTTTCAACATAATGGCGATTAGGGATGGATAGAAGAATCTTAGTGGTGTTTGTGCTACTTGGGCTTATCTCTTTAGCTGCCGATATGGTTTATGAGGGGGCTAGGTCTTCTATTGGAGCCTATCTAGAGCATTTAGGGGCTCCGCCTATCGCTTCATCCATTATTAGCGTAGGTGAATTTATCGGATATGTCCTCAGGTTTGTAAGCGGTGTTTTAGCCTACCACCTTGGGTCTTCGGCTGCTTTCTGGGGCTTT
>JAGTRA010000083.1 GCA_018396935.1 Candidatus Bathyarchaeota archaeon | reverse complement strand
GATTTTCTTCAATTATTTCCAAACCTACAAGCCTGCTAGCTGTTCTCTTAACTTCTTCACGAACTTCAAAACTTATATGTTTATTCTCAACACGGATGATATCGAAACCAAGCAAATACTTTCCAATAATTTCGCGACTTAAATGCAGCGTAGGCTTCAATGTTATGCTTCTTGGAAGGGGAACAGCTCCATATTCAGGATCTATCAGAAGTTTCCCATCACTAGTTTCGCTTATCATAACCGTTGATCCACGTTTCAAACCATAGCGTTCAGCCCACCCTTTAGGTATACATATAAAGAAAGTTCCGCCAGGGGTCTGTTGAACCTTGCGTATTTCACCCACCACTGCCACCTTACTTAATAAGTACGAATACACGCCATATATATTAAAGGATCTAACTTAGGAAAAATATGATAGAAAAGCAGAGATATGTTGAAGTTTATGGGTAAGGGTATAGTAGGTATAGACTTAGCGGCAAAAAGTGAAAACCCTACTGGATGGGCGTTATGGAAGGATAACGTCATTAAGACCACGTTAATGTATGATGATGAGGAAATTTTGAAGGAAGTTACGAAAACATCACCAGATATTATTGCTATCGATGCCCCTCTAACACTGCCAAAAAAAGGATTATTCAGAAAGGCAGACGTGGAGCTTATCAAAACAGGATATCGTGTATTTCCGCCAGGTCTTCCATCTATGCGTCTATTGACTCTCCGAGCTATGGAAATAAATAGGTTGATAGCAGAAAGAGGGATAAAGACGATAGAAGTGCATCCTACATCTACGCGTAAGGCACTGGGTATGCCATTAAAGAATCCTAGAGAGGTACAAAAGGTCTTTGAGGAACTGGGGCTAAATGGATCCCTAAAAGAAAGGCTACTAACAGCTCACGAGATAGATGCTATTACAGCAGCGCTAACTGCTTATCTCTATTTAGCAGGACTAACTGAAATCTTTGGAGATGAAGAAGAGGGGTATATTGTCGTTCCTAGAAGGATAAATTGGAGAACACTTAAACATGGTAAATAGTGAGAGACTTCAAAAAGCATTAGAAATAACCATCTCATCAGGATACCAATTAAGTAGGGAGGCCTTTGACTTTCTAAAACTAGTAGCAACCACTGAAGACCCTGTAGAAGTGATAAACAAGGCTTTAGAAACTGTAAAAATAATGAAGAATAGACCTCTATTCATAGAAAGAAGCCTTTTAGAGGATGTTATAAAATTTAAGGAAAATGAAGAAGGAAAAAAGGCATCCGAGGATAAACAGGAAAATGAGCAAGCGAGTTATATGCTAGAAGGAAAAGGAGACTTCCACCCTTATGCAAAAGATGTCGAGGCAGACATAAAGATCATTGAGCATTTTAGCGAAAAAATGAATGCTGGAGGAAACATTGAAGATTACATCGAATATTTCAGGGATAGGCTTAGAAGGCTTGAAAGGATTCTGAGGCAGAGGATTGATGTCAAGAGCGCTACATCAATTATTGAAGCGCTGAAAGCTCCTCAAGGCACAAAGCTCAAGATCATAGGGATAATAACTGAGAAAAAGGAACAAAAGGATAAAATAATTCTTACAGTTGAAGATTTGACGGCAACTGCCACAGTTTTTGTAACTGATAAAAACTCTAAAGATCTGATAGATAAGGCTAGATTACTACTTATAGATCAAGTTGTCTGCTTAAGCATAGCTAAAATAAAGGGAGGCGCCCTCATAGCAGAGGATATAATTCTACCAGATGTAGCTAAAAAAGAGGCGAAAAGAGCATCGGATCCAGTTTATGCCGTATTCACTTCAGATTTGCATATAGGAAGTGTTAAGTTTCAGAAGGAAGCATTTAATCGTTTTGTTTTATGGTTGAATGGGAAATATGGAGACGAAAAGATGCGAAAAATCGCTGAGAAGGTGAAGTATATTTTGATAGCTGGGGATATCGTTGATGGAATAGGGATTTACCCAAACCAGGTTAAGGAGTTACAATTAAGGGATATTGGTAAGCAATATAAACTAGCTGCAAAATTCATGGAGCAAATCCCAGACTACATAGAGATAATAATAATTCCGGGTAATCATGACGCTGTCCGAAAGGCATTACCACAACCGCCGATACAAAATGAGTTCCTAGAAAACCTTCAAGAATCTCGAAAGATCATCTCAGTAGGAAATCCATGCTACTTAAGCATTCATGGCGTCGAAATTCTGATGTATCATGGACGTAGCCTTGATGATGTTATTTCAATGGTTCCAGGTATGAGTCATTCTAATCCTGAGAAAGCCATGACATTGCTTCTGCAAAGTCGCCACTTAGCACCTGTCTATGGTGGAAAAACGCCATTATCTCCAGAGCATAAGGATTTCCTAGTTATAGAGAGAGTCCCAGACATCTTTCATGCTGGACATATCCACACGTTAGGGTACACAAGTTATAAGGGAGTCATGGTGATAAATTCTGGATGCTGGCAGGAACAGACTGAATATATGCGAAGATTAGGCGTTACTCCAACACCTGGAATAGTTCCCATAGTAAACTTACAAACTTTTGAGATGAATTTTATATCCTTCACTTAGAGTTTTGATATGCCATGAGCTATTATCTTTGCAACCCTTACCGGTTCAGGTATACCTCCTATGACTGTAAGTGCATTTATAAGGTTAGACACCTGACGTACATCAGCGCCTACACTCTCAAAATATAGGAAGCCTCTACCGTTGGATAATGCTAACTCATGAATAGGTCCTAGTTTCTCAATTATCATTAAGCGAGCCCTCCAATCATTAAAATGGCGAATCAAAGCCTTCCTAATAGCGTCGTTCCTTGGTCTTCTCTTTAATATAACAATTACAGGTGTCCCAAATTTTTCAAAAAGCTCGAAAGGATCTATCAGATTGAATCCTCCAAAAGAAACTCCTGCAAGCATTATTGCATCAAATTTTAATCCTTTCAGAACTTCTATGGCTTTTTCAGTAGCATCTAAACCATCAACGGTTATCCTTGTAAACCTAACAGCTTCAACACCTAATTCCTTCAGCAAGACAAATACGAGGAATGTTGTTAAGTCTACATTCTTTCTGAAGCTTCCATCGTCAATCCCTATTACTGGTATTTTTCGTAAAACATTTAGGTTCATAGTCGATCAAACTTCCTAATCGAGAATCACCAGAGAAGGCCTCTTTAATAATTGTACGGGGGACTTCTAATCGAATTTTTTTAGTACGTCCATATCTGCCCATGCTGACGACTTGAGCATTTAGCAACCCCATAGCATCAAGCTCATTTATTAATGTACTCACACGTCTTTGAGTTAATGGTGTTATTCCTAGTTCTCCACAAAGCTCTGTATAAACATCGTAAATTTCCCCTGTTACTGTGCGGCATCCATTTTTTCTCATTATATGAAAAATGCTTAGAACCACGAGTTTTGAGTGCAAAGTTAAGTTGGATAAAGCCTCAACAACGCGATTGTGTTCAATGAGTTTTTCAGCTTCTCTCACATGATCCTCTGTAATTACTTTCGCCCTTTTTCTTTCAGCAACTTCACCGGCCACCCTTAAAAGATCTAAGGCCCTACGAGCATCACCATGTTCAGCAGCAGCTAAAGCTGCACAAAGGCTTATAGCACCCTCACTTAATACACCTTCATGGAACGCTATTTTAGCTCTTTCAGTTAATATGTTTCGGAGCTCGGTTGCATCATAGGGTCTGAAAACAAGCTCTTCTTCACTTAGAGAACTTAGAACTCGCGGATCAAGGAATTCCTTTAATCGAAGATCATTAGAAATGCCAATAAGAGAAACCTTACTTCTTGTTAAAAATTCGTTTATCCTAGTGAGCTCATAAAGGAGCATATCGCTTCTGTTTTTAACTAGAGCATCTACCTCGTCAAGGGTTATTATCATGATTGTCTTACGTTTATCTAAACCAGTCTTAAACCTGTCAAAAACCTCTCCGACAGATAAACCCGTAAACGGGACAGATATAGAGATTTCACGACATAAACTTGTTATAATACGATATTCTGTGCCTGCTAGGCGACAATTGATATAACAAACGTCTACTGGAGCGTTGAATTCTAGTGCTTTAATTTTTAATCTATTTAAAACGTATTTTGTAACGGCAGTTTTTCCCGTCCCAGTTTTTCCGTATATAAAAACATTAGAAGGTCTTGCACCTTTTAAAACTGGAGCAAGTATCATTCCTAATTTTTTAATTTGCTCTTCTCTATGGGGCAATCTTTCAGGTAAGTAATCATGTCTAAGAACTTCTCTATCTTTGAATATAGTAACACTGTTAAAGAAGTTATCAAAAACTTCATCAAGTATACCCGGCTCTGCACCCTCCATCACGATCAACTCCTGAGCTTGTAGAGGATTTACTTTTTAGAGAATTCCTAAGATAAATGCTATCGTATAGAAAAATCAACAGCTGATAAAAAATCCTAAAAAGAGTCAAGGACGCACCCCTTTGTTTCTACTGGAAAACTCGAGTAATAATATAGAATTAGTGGTTTCTATTTAATAGAAACATACTCCGAAAGGTGATAGGAGAGGAAAAATTAAAAAAAATTCTTGTAAAAAATTATGAATAAAACAAAAAATTTATTTCAATAGCGAAACCTCATAACTTAGCTATTACAATCCAATCGAGGGCATGAAACTTCCACAGGAAACGGCGGGGTGTCTCTCTTATCGGTCATGAATTGCATGGTTCATGATCTTAAAAAATAATTGTTAAATAAAGTATCACCATTGGTGAATCCTCACTAATACACTGCTGAACTTATTTAAAATTACAATAACTCTAC
>JAGTRA010000082.1:4421-4843 GCA_018396935.1 Candidatus Bathyarchaeota archaeon | reverse complement strand
TCTATGCTGCAGTAGGCTAGCATCCGATAGAAGTTCTTCTGGGAATAAGCTACTAAGGCGCCAAAAACCATGGATAGTAGGCCTAATCCAGCCATAAGCATAATAATGGTGTTTGATGGGTAAATCCTGTAGAAGGGAGCAACCAGATTATAGAGGGCTAAAATTAGGGCTATGGGTTCTGAACAGAAAAACCCGTTTATAATTATGGTTGACCCTGGGAAAACGTCTGGCAACCAATCGTGAAAGGGCACAATTCCAATGTCTGCTCCTAGGCCAATGATAAAGCATGCCACAGCCAGCATAAGCAAATGAGAGTTTTCAACGAGCCGTGCTTGTGTGTCTGGGTTGCTTGTTATTATGAACAAGTTTGTGCTGCCTGCTAAAAAGAATATTATTAGCACGCCCAGCAAAACAAAGAGAGC
>JAGTRA010000082.1:3324-4411 GCA_018396935.1 Candidatus Bathyarchaeota archaeon | reverse complement strand
CGCTCACTGCAGTAATTATCAAATATTTGAAGGCTGCTTCTGTCGAGAGCTTACTGGGATTGTGGGCAACCAGTATAACTGAAACACCAATTGTTAATTCTACAAAGAGAAATATGCCAAACAAGTCGTATGAAAGTAGGAGCCCTAACATGCAGCAGAGAAAAAGTATGAGGAAGAAATTATACATAGTTGGCTTCAGCCGGCCGCCTTTCTCCGCCTCAACGTTATAAATTGACGTTAAAAAGAAGATTAAAGCGACCCCGATTAGGCCAACAATATTTCTTGAATCGACGTACAGGGCTAGGTGGGGCACTTCTAAAATTTCGCCCGCCAAGATGTAGGGAATCATTGATAAAATGATGGTTAGAGTTAGAGATGCACCAAACAGTAGCAATATTTTATGGGCTTTTTTAAAGAACTGTTCTAGAAACCAGAATGGATGGAGAATTAGGTGCAGTATTCCTATGGAAAGAGGAGCCATTATAGATAGAAGGGGAAGCAGAGAATACATTATTCAGTCCACCTCCACTTTTTAACTGAGATGCTGCCGTAGTCGCGGTAGGCCTCGACAATGACAAAAACGCCAACTAAGTTTACGAAAATCATGAGCAGAAGTATAAAGGGAATTATGAAAAGCGGGCTTTCAGCAAAAAGGGGATAAAGCGCATTTTCAGCCATGTTAAGTCCAACAAGAATTTTTAAGGGATCAGCCCTTGTGGCAACAATAAAAATTGAGAGTGAAAACATAAGGGCTAGGAAAGGAAGAACGTTAATCTTCTGCGGAAGATAATGCAAGACATAAATCGACAAGATTACATTTAAGGCTACTACCGTAATTAGCAGCAAGCCACCCCTTTTAATATTGAAAATTGGTTCATCGTAAACGTTCTCTGTTTTTATCATCCCCCAATAGATGATTAAGGGCGATATTATAGCCGCTGAAAACCATTCAGCAAATGTTGCAAAGAAGTCGATTAACGAGTATCCCACAATTGAAATCACCGCTCTTGACAATCCTACACCATTCAGTACACCATACTCATATACGCTTGATGCAGTTGTGAACGTTACATCGGTTAGACGTAAA
>JAGTRA010000082.1:1509-3314 GCA_018396935.1 Candidatus Bathyarchaeota archaeon | reverse complement strand
CAAGCCCAAGATAAGGTTAATGAGACACAAGACCATCTCCACAAATCCCAAGGCGGCTGCTTGAATAGCTAAAATGCGAATCAGCTGCTTTGTTGTTTTCGCAAACACTCCGCACAACGTTACAAATGTAGAAACAATTAGTGTTGCGATGATAATGGGCTCCATCTTTCAACCTCCGAAGGCCAGAATTAATATGGTAACTATCGCTCCAATAATAAAGGATGCAAAGGCTGCGAAGTAGTTTTGTTGTATGTCCAGACGAAGCAGTTTTTCACCTAAACCGGAGAACTTCTTTGACAATTTATCGTAAGCTCTATCAACATCGGATTTTTTGCACGCAACCTCAACCCTTACAACGCTGGTTAGTACGTGGTAAAAGTAGTTTCCACGCGGGTTATCCAACAGATTTACATCTTCTCCACATAGGAACGGTTTAAACGACTCTTCACTTGGAGACTCTCGATAAACCGTCGCGATTTTGCCTGAATAAGCAATTACACCAGATAAAAATGCGAAAAGCCCCAGAAGCGACAACGCCACAACTGTGGGATTCCAGAAACCAAGTGGAGTTTCAATGAGCCACTGCGCAACAATGATAACCTGTAAACCCGTGTCCCTAGCTGCTGGTATGACAAAAGATTGTAATAGTGCTGTTGGAGCGACGCCGAAAACGGTCAAGAATATTAACAGCAAAATCATGGGCGCCAACATAGCCGCTGGAGGATCCTCTACTGGAAATTTGAAAAGCTGTTTTGCGTATTTCTGCATGAAGACTGAATGCAGTAATCTCATGGCGATTGCAACATTTAAAACACAGCCAAAAAACGCTACCGCCATAAAAAGTGTTGCCTGCGAATTAATAACAGCATGGAAAAGCAAGTATTTACCTGCAAATTCACTAAGCAAGGGCACAGCTGACAAGGCTAATGCTCCAACCAGACAGCAAAAAGCAGTTATGGGCATATGCCAGTATAACCCGCCTAACTCATTTATATCATGCTTACCAGTCGCATAGATAACAGCGCCCGCGACAAAAAACAGCAATCCAAAACAAAAAGCATGAGAAACCATCATGAATAAACTGGCGATATAACCAAAAGGTGTAGTCAAGCCCACCGCCATCATTATATAGCCAAGTCCAGAAATAGTGCCATAGGCAATAATTCTCTTAATATCATTTTCCACAAGTCCATTTAACGCTCCAACAACAATGGTGACCGCGCCAATCAGCGATATAATGCATCCCCAAACACTGACATTGCCAAATATTATCGGCAAAGGCATAGGCGTGGCTGAGCAAACGTGCACATGAAATACATCTAAAAAGAAGCGGATAACCATGTAAACCCCCGCCAGCGTTCCGCCTTCATGAAAAACAAGGATCGTTGAAGTAGGCGCCACGGTTGCATCTGGAAGCCATGTATGAAGCGGAAACATGACAGCTTTTGGCAGTGCAGCAAGCAAAAGAAGCGGAAATACAAAATAGATTATTGGATCACCTATGGAAATTGCATGACCTAATTCAGAAATCTCTAATATCCCAGTAGAGAAAAAGACCACTACCATCGCTATTAGTAGAGCCAGACTGCCCACATGGGTCATGACAAAACATTTCATAGCAGCCCGTAAAGAAAGTGCATTCTCGTTCCAGAAAGAAATCAACACATAGGAACATATGCTCAACAATTCCCAAAAAATCGCAAGGCCTAAAAGACTGCTTGAAAATAGCACTCCAAGCATAGCCCCATTAAAAAGTAGAATGAAGGAAAAGGTCCTATTAAACTCCCAGCCAACCCTATATGCCC
>JAGTRA010000082.1:318-1499 GCA_018396935.1 Candidatus Bathyarchaeota archaeon | reverse complement strand
ATGTAAGCGCCAAAGCAGTAAACAAGGACGAGAGTAAAGCGAGCCCCAATGCAAGATGATCTATGTGCAACCCAACTCTGACAACACCTATCGGCAAATTAACATTAAAAAGCGGAGTTTTAAAGGGGCCTTCCTGAACAACATGAAATAATGCGTAAACAAGAAACAAAGTTGCATATGAAGCAAGAAGGCAGAGGGTTTTTGCAAGCTTTGACCCTATATTTGGTGCTCTGGCAACAAGATGAGACAAAAATGCAATAACTATTGGCACGAAAATCGCTGACAGCGCTATCCCTTCAGGAGCCATGTGCTATCCCTTAATAAACCTAGATTAACTAAGTTCATCATATATTTGCTTTGATTTCTATTTCGTGGAATGCTCATTTTCCATTATTCGACTTTTACGTTGCGGGTAAACGTCCTTTGGCCAATCGTCAGGCAAGATGAAAGGTTTTAGATCAGGGTGTCCTTCAAATTTTATTCCAAACAAATCGTGGGCTTCCCGTTCATAAAGAAGCGCTCCCGGAATGATGTCAGTTATTGTAGGAGCTACATCATCGTCCAAAGGTAGATTAATCCGTACGGTTAATAAAGTTCCTGCTTTGCTTAGATGGTAAAGAAGCTCGAATCCATTCTCTGTTTGAAGCGCCGTAATGCCCACTAAGTGTGTGAACCCCTCATCCTTTAAGGATGCAATTACATTTCTAAGATGATCCTTGCTCACCTGCACAAGGATTTGCCCTTCACGGAGAACTGAAACGTCCATAATATGGGGTGGAATTAAGTCACTCAGCTTTTTAACGATTGCAGTTTCCGACATTGCTATTCATCCTTTTTGATATGCTTCTGAACTAGTGTTATTTTTCAGAATTTAACTATTCATTACTCTAATTATCTTGCAAAATTTAAAGAGTTCGAGATATTTGATACCTTGCATTCCGCTTACCATAAACATCACCAAAAGACTAAGAGAAAATCCATAATTTTCAATTAATGTCAAAACGTCCACCCATCCTAAACCAACGCAGAAAAGTTTGAGGCTGAAGATATTCCTTTCCCGGCTGAGTAGCAATGCCAAGGACATCTTTGTTAGGATCGAGACTTACAATGAATATGATGGGTGAGGAATATTATACTGCGAGCTTTACTCCACTTTTGACGTCCTTTACTTTGGCATGGTG
>JAGTRA010000082.1:0-308 GCA_018396935.1 Candidatus Bathyarchaeota archaeon | reverse complement strand
ATACGAGTAGGTCAGCCATAATAAGTATGCGCCACCATCTGCAACATACGACTACAGATATTTGGCCAAATGTTGTATGAGGAGTACCGCTTCGTATTTCTTTGAGCATGCCTGCAAGGAAAAAATGCTAGAAAACGATACACCCACAGCTCATGGAATGGCGTATTACTGAACCCGACAGCCAAACCTAAGCCAAGACGGGTACAGGAACCAGACAAGGCTATACTGCTTCATAGAGTTTTAATGACGGCTCCACGCCTCAGCGAAGTCATCAAAGAAAGCACAAACAACCTCTACAAGCACTGGCT
>JAGTRA010000081.1 GCA_018396935.1 Candidatus Bathyarchaeota archaeon | reverse complement strand
TTGGATCTAGCAAGAGTTCATTCGCAACCTCAGCTAATATTACGAATATTTCCATAGCAAAGTCGGAAATAGCCTTCATGCTCTCACTGGCGTCAAGCATTATTACCCAAGAGTAACTTTTACTTATGTTCTCGTCCAGTAGGAAAACGTCTGTTCGGTTACTTCGGGCAGCAACCACTTGAATAACGTCCTGAAGATCCAATATGCCATATAGCTTTCTGGAGTCTTCATCCAGCATATCCCTAGCTGCCAGGAGGCTTTCTATAAGTCTATGGGCTTCGCTCTTGCACCTGGACTTTATTCTCAGGAACTCTGTATAATCAAGATCTGGCACATGGACGCCCTTAAACCTCGTGAAAGAGAGAAGATTCTGATATTTTAATAGAACCTTACAGTCTTTTTCCTTTTGTCTTTTCCAATCGTCAACAACTTGAAGAGCCTCATTTTCAGCGACTTTTCGCCAAGTTTGATCAGTACCCATAAATGCCTGAGGGGTAGCGCCTAAGAATTTGAGACACTGTGTGAAGTTTTGATCAGCCATAACATCGAAGTTGACGGCGAGACTTGAATGGAAGATGGAACATAAACCGATTTCAGGTGTATGGGGCAGAAAGGGAGTTTCAGTTATAACACCTGATTCCTCTATCTTATCATAAATTTTTGATGCAACATTCAGCTTTTCAGCCTTCACATCAGTAGTTTCTTCCAATAATGCTTCTATATATTTCCCTCTAAAAGTCTGAATCAAATCGTCAAGCTCGTCTATGGCTTCTTTTTCAGGGCTGGATTTTATGGGATTTAACCCCGTATGCGATTTAAACATGAGGCCGGTCATTATTTTTGTGGCCGGATTAATATAACCATCAATTTTACGAAGCCTTCGTATTGCAAGGGTGTTTGCAAGAGCTAAATCTAGAAGTTTATCTGGATAATTTAGCGAAATATACGTGATTGCTTTGACGCCCTCTATAACGAAGCTTATAAAAGTGGCTAAGCGTTTATTTTTGCCTTTCATCCAATCCCTATAATCATCAAAATTTTCAATTAGGCTTAAAGCGCTCAAATAAAATACGGAAGCACGAAATAAGCTTGCTAATTGCCTTTGACCCATGACATCAGCAGGGAATATGTAACCAAGAAATGAAAGCTTCTCTTCTTCATCCTTAATTTCCTTAGGTTCGGGTAAAACATAAACAAAGTGATCAGCTTTTTTATAAAAACGGGGGAATGTAGCTTCAGGTGATATTAATATTTTGTTTTTAAGCCAGTCCTTATCAAAAAAGAGAGCCCATGCGTACTCAAGGAAGCCCAATGAAAGCTCACCATATGTTATTACGAGCCCTTAAAAACTGAGAGTACCAGTCTTCTAACGTCAGCCTGAACCTCAGCACTGTCGCTTGTTAGTGCTACAATTGTCTCTTCTGCAGCAGATATTGGATCAGCACCATCCTTTATTAGAATTGCCCAGTGGATTAGGTCTCCGATAGATGGGCCATATGGCAGGTCGCCTGCCTTATATTGGCGCCTCATTTCGGCGCCAACTCGTATAATCTTGTAGGCAGTGTCCTCATCTATTTGGGCGCGCTTCATTAAAAGTTCCACTTCTTTTTGAGATATTCTCTCGCCAACACTTTCGTAGTCAAAGTTTATCCAGACACTCATCCTACGCCTAAATGCCGCGTTAAGAGGCTTTGTTCCAGCAAATTCCGCAGAGAAAGGGTTCATGCTTATTATTAGGTAGGCATATGGATGGCGAACCACAACTTCATTATCTTTTTCCGTAAGGACCAGGTGCCCCCTTGTGTCAAGGACGGGATTGAGTCTCGTGGCAACATCTTGCTTCATCATATTTGCTTCGTCAAGGTATAACAAACCACCATATCTAAGCCAGCTTGTTACTTGACCGTCAACCCAGTTTTCCTTACCAAGGCCTATGAACCGACCAATAAGGTCATAAGATGATGTCTGTAATCCACAGTTAACCTCCCATAGAGGTAGCCCGGTTAACTCTGCAACCAAGTAGGTTATATGCGTCTTTCCGGTACCTGATGGACCTATAAGGGCACACTGCTTGAAGTAGTAGAGAGCCCTTACTATCCTCTCTACGTACCTTTGACCGCTATCCACATATTCAGGCGTCCCTCTAGGTATTAGGGGTTGAAGAAAATCGGGAAATTCGTATCCTGGGTGAAGATCATACTTGGCTATATCATACTTATAATATAGGGGAGAACGAGACATTTCTTTTCTCTTCTTTATGTTTACGGTTACTTTCGCATTCTCAGTCTTTAAGGACACAACCTCGGTTTTTAATTTTGCCGATCCAGACTTCTTATAGGCATCTGTCCCATAGGCATAGATGGAAGCTCCTTTCTGATTCATGGTTCTCCCCCTAAGATAGTAATCGATATTTGAGTCCGATAAAAACTTTATGACATCTTAATATTCACGAATATTTCTTCTCAAAATCATCCTGTACATACGGCAGAACTACATACTAACGGTTATCTGCTTGACTCTGCGAATTTCGTTTTGGTGATTATTTGGCTGAGGAAACTTCAAGCTCCGATATTGCGATTGCCGAGCCTGTAGTCTTAGAAGAGACGGATGAAACACCTCGAGAGCAACTAAAGATTGTTCAAGAAAATCTTGGCCACATGTGTGAGTTGGCTAAGGAGGAAGCAGACCTTGTAAACGAGTTGATAAGCACCTTAGCTATCGTCCTTAAACCATTTTGTGAAACTATTGAAATATCAACTTCAAAGCTCCCGAAGGGATATCAAGAGAGACTTAGTAAGGCTTTTCTTGATAGAAATGGAAGATTGATCCTTGTTTATAAGGATGAAGAGATTGAAGTGTTAGATCTTAGAGAGAAGACAAACAGGGAGATAGTTACTGAGATTATTGATGAAATTTTATCTAAGCTTGCGGTAATGGTTACTCGCCAGAGGTCAAAGATAGAAAAGCGGGTAAAGGCGCTCATACCAGTAGCTAAGGAATTACAAAAAGCCGCTAAGATCTTAGAGGAGTTATAGAAGAAGCTCGGAGAGAACCTTTAAAAGGGTCTCTTTTTCCTTTATATTCTTAATTAGGATTTGCCCCCTTGAATTTAAGGTCATAGATTATAGAGGAAATCGATCTCTGTAATTCAGATTTTTTGAGAATTTTTTCTATAGCCTCCCTGCTACGTTCATACTTAAGGAATACTACGAAGTTGCTTTCCTGACCACATGTCTCCTCTATCCTTGAGACATACTCGTAAATGGAGTTCATTAAAGTTGTTCAACCTCCTTTAGAACATCAATAAATCGGTCTATTTCCTCTTTAGTGTTGTAGATGTAGAAGCTTGCTCTGGCGGTGGAGGGTAATCCGAGACGTTGATGTAGGGGTTGAGCACAGTGGAAGCCGCTTCTAATGGCTATTCCGTAACTGTCGAGGAAAAGGGCTAAATCATGGGAGTCTACGTTTGCAACGTTAAAGGAAATTATGCCACATCTTTGGCGGGGATCTTTAGGACCATAAATAGTTACTTTCTGACATTCAGCCATACGTTTTAGAGCGTAGCCTGTTAATTCTTCTTCATGAACTTTTACATTCTCCATTCCTAATCTTTTAAGGTATTTTATTGCAGTAGCTAAACCGATAGCCCCGGCAATATTGGGGGTGCCAGCCTCAAATTTCCATGGCAATCTATTCCAAGTTATCATACATCGGCCAGTTTGAGGGTTATAGGAAACCTGCCGTATCATTTCCCCGCCACCATGAAATGGTTCAAGCTCCTCTAGGTGTTGACGCTTACCATATAGAACGCCTATGCCGGTTGGGCCTAGCATTTTATGGCCTGAGAAGGCCATAAAATCTACGTCTAAAGCTTTCACATCTGTTGGCATATGTGGAACTGACTGAGCAGCGTCTAAAAGCACCAGAGCATTATAATCGTGGGCAAGCTTCACAACTCGTTTAACATCGTTTATGACGCCTGTTACATTGGAGACATGGGTTAAGCAGATAAGCTTAGTTCTTCGGCTTATATTCTCCTCAAGACTCTCATAGTTTAATAGGCCATCTTCATTCACGTCTACGTATTTTATCTTGAATCCCCTTATTTTTGAGAGAATTTCCCATGGAACAATGTTGCTGTGATGCTCCATAAGGGTTAGCAGCACTTCATCCCCTTGGTTTAGGTTTCTTAGGCCCCAAGAATATGCGACTAGATTTATGGCCTCCGTTGTGCCTCTTAAAAAAATTATTTCCTCTATGCTTTCTGCGTTTATAAACTTAGCAACTTCCTCATGCGCTCCTTCGTAAAGTTCCGTTGCTTCCTGAGAAAGCGTGTGCACCGCTCGATGGACATTAGCATTATGTTTCTCATAGAATTCTCGTATAGCCTGAATCACCTGCACAGGCTTTTGGGTTGTCGCTGCATTATCAAAGTAGATTAATGGGTATCCATTTACAAGCCTCTTGAGTATTGGAAAATCCTCTCGCAACTTTATTGGGTTAAGCATTAAGAGCCCTCTTCAACCACACCAACACGCTTTGCAAGCCTTTCAGCAAGCTCCTCTTCTTCAAGAGCCTGCTTCTCCTCAAAAGTAAGCTCATCAGGCAACCAACTTGGCTTTACATTTTTCAACTTATAGTAGGCGCGAATAGCCCTACGAAGAGCCCCGACAGCCAAAACGCCACAGTGAAACTTAACAGCTGGCAATCCGCCAACCTCATCAGCTATCTCTTTCCACGAGATTTTCCACGCGTCCTCCAGCTTCATCCCCCTAATTTTTTCAGTCACTATGCTGGACGTGGCTATATTGGCAGCGCACCCATAACTTTCAAAAGTAGCTCTCTCTATCACATCTTGATCATTAATTTTGAGGTAGAATGTTATCATGTCCCCGCACATGGGGTTCC
>JAGTRA010000080.1 GCA_018396935.1 Candidatus Bathyarchaeota archaeon | reverse complement strand
TTACCCTCGCTATGCTGTAATGCAGCCTCAAGCATCTCACCAACGTCATGTATATCCGCATTCACACTAAACTCTGTACCAGAAGACTTAAAGGAGAGGCTATGTGTAAGGCACCAGAACTAGAGGTACTGGTGCCGAGGGCCGGATTTGAACCGGCGACAACCCGGTCTTCAGCCGGGCGCTCTCCCAGGCTGAGCTACCTCGGCTAATTTTGGAATAACCTTGGAGATTTTTTAACGTTTCGTTATTTTATACTCTTTTAGAGATTATAATTGAATCAAACTAAATATTTTTGTTATGTTTCTGCTGGAGCTACAATTTTATACTCAGTGATGATGAGGGGTTTAACTCCGTAGACTGCAAGAATATTTTTTGGCGTTAGTACCTCCTCTGGTTTTCCAGCGGCGAAAACTCTTCCATTATTTAGCATTAGTATTTTGTCAGATATCCTATAGGCATAGGTTAAGTCGTGTATTGCCATTATGATGATTAATCCTTTTGATCGGAGGCTTTTTACAATTTTTTGAATCTCCACTTGATATTTAAGGTCTAGACTGTTCGTGGGCTCATCGAGTAGAAGTACTTCAGGCTCTACAGCTAAAGCCCTTGCAATTATAACCCTTTGAAGCTCTCCCCCACTAAGCTCTTCAAGGCTTCTATCTGCAAGGTTTATAGCTCCTACGGTTTCAAGGGCTTCATAAACCTTTTCTTCATCCCTTTTTGATGGGGTAAAGTCAATGTACGGCCTTCTACCCGTCATTACAAAGTCATAAACAGTCAGCATTCCCGTCAATTGAATTTTTTGAGGAACTAAACCTATCCTTTTGGCTATTTCCCGAGGGGATATATCACTTAAAGACTTCTGGTCAACATAAACGGTTCCAATTTTAGGTCTCAAAACCCCATTTATAACCTTAAGGAGGGTGCTTTTGCCAGCGCCATTAGGCCCCACTATTGATAGTATTTCACCATTTTTTACTGATAGAGTAACTCCATCCAAGGCTTTAATGCTTTTATAGTATACCTTTACGCCTTTAACTTCAACCTCTATAACCATGTTTTCCACCTCTAACTAAGAGGTAAACCAGCAGGGGGACGCCAACTAGGGAGGTCATTATTCCAACAGGAATTATCGTCGGTGCTATAATCACCCTTCCTATGGTGTCTGAAAGCGTTAATATAAGTGAGCCCATAATCATGGAGGTTGGCATTAAATACCTATGCCCCCCACCTACCAGCAGTCTAGCTGCGTGGGGAGCAATAAGGCAAATAAATCCAATAACGCCTACGAAGGATGTAGCTAAGGCTGTTCCAAAAGCTGCAACGATTGTTGTTTCAAGCCTAACTCTCTCAGGGCGGATACCTGATGATTTAGCCAATTCATCTCCGCCCAGAATTAAGTCATAGTCTAGGCTTCTGTAAATGAAGTATGGAAAAACAATTATTAGGGATGAAAAGGCTACGAGGCATAGCTCTGGCCAAGCGATTCTTCCAAGGTCGCCGAAAGTCCAGAAAATCACCGTGGAAACAAGTATCTCATTTAGGTAGAGATACTGTAGCAGGTATAGTATGGCTTGGTAGGCAAAGGAGATCGCTATAGATGATAAAACAAGAGCTCCAGCGCTTAAGCCCGCTTTATACGCTAAAAGGAGAATTATGAAGACTTGGATGAGGGAGAAAATGAAGGCGAAAAATGAAACTATGAAAGGGTTGTAAACATGTATTTGAAAGCGTTGAACAGTTCCTCCATGAAGGGCTAGAAGGGCTACTGCAACTCCTAGAGAGGCTGCAGAGGATAGCCCAAAAGTGAAGGGGGACGCTAGTGGGTTACGCATAGAAGCCTGTATAGCTGCTCCAGAGCCCCCAAGTATGGCGCCTATTACTATGGCGGCTAAAACCCTTCTAAGCCTTAAATCCCAAATCACTGTTGAAAGCTGGCTATTATCTGGCATAAATAACGAGCGCAAAATATCCAGTAATGAGGCTTTATACCACCCTAAGGAGGCAGATACTGGTATAAGAAGGAACGTGAATAAAGCTAGAGAGATTAAAATTAACTGCTTTTTGCGAGTTGAATACCTCATCATCTAGGTGCCTCAAAGATTTCGGATAAGCACTTGAATCCACCATAGGCTTCTGCATACTCTTGATAGAGCGGTTTGCCAAGAAAAACACTGAATATTTCATCAGCCTTCGCCTTAGGATCTACATCGCTGAATTTATCTGGATACAAAACCTTACCAATGTAGTAGGCATTAGCTATTGCAACTGCAATATTAGTGTGGTAGTAATTGTATGGCAATGTACCGTATATTTTTCCCTCTCTAAAGGCGCGTAATTGCATATACTTATTGGGATCTTTATCGAAATCCTGTTTTACTGTGGCTAGATTGCCCTCATCTATGAAGATAAAATCAGGATCCTCAGCAATTATAGCTTCAAAATCCCAGAAGAAGGCGCCAGTTACATTTGAGTATTTATCCGCGATGGAGGGCGTATTTAGAAGGGCTAGAGGCGGGAACGGCGTCTGGGTTGTTGTGAATGGTTGAGCCCCCTTATAGGATACAGCCCCAACATACACTTTTGGTCTACTGGCAACATTTTTTGTCCGCTGGTTTAAATCATCATAAACCCGTTCAATAAAGCTTATAAGCTCTTCAGCCCTCTCCCTGCGATTTAAAGCTTCTCCAAGAAGCCTTAATGCATTTTTAATACCTACTACGTCAAGTTGTCCAGCTGGACCATAATCTACAACTATAACTGTAGATTTTGTCTCGCTTTGAAGCCTATCTGGATCATAAAAGTCACAGTATGTTCTCGACATTACTATTAAGTCGGGCTTAACGCTTAATATCAATTCAGGTGCTGGAGGCTTACCTGGACCGCCAGGCCCTATTACTGGCAGTTTACTAAATAATTCTCCATAAGCCATCGCGTAGTCTCTCCCTATGAAGCCCCAATTAACTTCGCTTTGCTCCACGCCTACAAGCATGTCTACAGCATTTAAGTAGCATACAAGCCTAAGCACTCCAGGACCAATTGCAACCACGCGGCTAACATTTTCAGGAAGCCTAACCCTGCGCCCAACAACATCAACTACATAATTGCTGGCAACTCCATCCTGCTGGGGCTTAAAGCAGCCTGTTATGATAAGAGAAGCTGCTATAGCCGCTGCCACCACGAGAAACATTAAAAGTGCTGCTTGAATTTTCGTTAAACCCTCCCCATTCATATTTTCACCTTCCCTGCATTATTGGAATTTTGAAGTTTGAAACTATGCCCCGTCCAACAACAGCTTCGCATTCTCCAAAACAGCTTAGACAAAGCATTTTGCCATCAACCACGTGAAGCTTCGTTTTCATAACAAGCTCTCCGCACCCATCGCATCTAATGCTTTCAAATATTGGAGCCCGCTCAATTTCAGCCACTCTAACCTCCTCAATCTTAAACATGTCTTCTGGAAGGTTCATCATGGATCGGCCTATTTCATCCCACATCTCCTGTAGTTTATGCTGATCCTCAATTGTTCCTTGCCTCCTTACAACGACTTTTTCAAAAAGCTCAGTAGCTTCCCTCGGGAAGTATTTACTCCTAAGTTTCTCTGAGTCAACATATACTCTAATGCCTTTCCACTCGCCTCGCTTAACAAGGGTTACTGCATTCTTCCCGACATCCAGATAAATTAAACTGTTATTCCCAAGGGTGCATCCAGTAGCAACTTGTACACCATCAGCAAAACAGTTATTACACTCAATAATAGCTACAACTTCCTCATTAACAGTTTCAGCCTCTCCAGCTTTTAGCAAACTAAGCTTTTGCATAGCTATTTCAGAAGCTCTTAAACCCAAAACTAAAAATGGGCAAATATGCCCATGAAACTCTCTTGCCTTCTCAACTAAAGCTTCGCCGACCATGCTTCATCCCGTATTACTTTTTTTATTAAAAATAATACTAAGGTTATTAAGCTTTTCTCCTAAAGTATAATTATCAAACCGTAGGGATCCTATGTTAAGCGAAGAAATTGAAGGCATATTGTTAAATGCTCAGAGAAATGAGGTTACAGAACACCTCATATATGAAAAGCTAGCGCAATCAACAAAAGACCCCAGGAACAGTGAGGTTTTAAAGCGCATTGCAAGAGACGAGTTGAAACATTACGAGTTTTGGAAAGGATACACGCGTAGAGATGTAAAACCAAGTAGATTTAAAATCTTAAAGTATTCTCTGATTTCGAAAATTTTTGGGATAACATTTGGAATAAAACTTATGGAAAAAAGTGAAGAAAAAGCTCAAGAAACATATGAAAAGATAGCCGAATACTTTCCTAACGCAAAGGATTTTGTAAAAGATGAGGATGAACATGAAAGGCAGCTTATGAATTTAATTGATGAAGAAAAATTGAGGTATGTTGGCTCCATGGTTTTGGGCCTTAATGATGCCCTCGTTGAGCTTACAGGAGCCCTTGCAGGGTTCACCCTTGCCCTCACAGACACGCGTTTAATCGCCATAACTGGCTTAATAACGGGGATAGCACCAGCGCTGGCACGGGCTACATCAGAACATTTATCAACAAAATCTGAAGGCGGCTCTAAAAACCCGCTCAGGGCAGCAGCATACACAGGAATAGCCTATGTTCTAACAGTCATGTTCCTAATATCCCCATACTTACTCTTCCAAGACGCATACGTATGCCTATGCTTAACAATACTAGCCGCTATAACAATTATCTTCATATTCACCTTCTACGTTTCAGTTTCAAGAGACCTCCCCTTCAAAAAGAGGTTTATAGAAATGACGCTAATCAGCCTTGGAGTAGCAGGCATAACCTTCATCATAGGATTTCTCATAAAAACATCACTAAACTTGGAGGTGTAACAATAACGAGCAAGGATGTACACGCGCCTAAACAAGGAAAACCTATA
>JAGTRA010000079.1:4655-4937 GCA_018396935.1 Candidatus Bathyarchaeota archaeon | reverse complement strand
CTCCTTTAACCTATCCAACCTTTCCCCGAGATCCCTTAATTCTAATTCTACAAGATATTTTTCAAGCAATTTTCTCACAGTTTCGCTTACGTTAACATTGTATTTTTCCAACTTTTCCTTAATTTCCCTCGTAACCCTAATGGTTATGACGCTCATGTTCACCGTATTACAATTTGTAATACAACTTTATAAAGCTTAACCTTTCATTCAAGACCTCACTCAAACAGCGTTCCCCTTACAGCTTTCTTATTTTTCCCGGTTCCGGCTGGTGAAACAGCCATA
>JAGTRA010000079.1:0-4645 GCA_018396935.1 Candidatus Bathyarchaeota archaeon | reverse complement strand
CTCGCCTATCTCCGCTAAAGTCCAAGGATGCTTCTTATGGATGGGATGAGCTAGCGGAAGATTCACATAACGCAAACTAATGGGAATGTCAGGGTATCTTGCTAGGTTTTGGACAGCCCCCGACATAAACCCTAACTGTTTTTGGCGCATAGCCTCGACCACTAAGCCAAATTACAAAATCATTCAAAACTTGAGCGGCTACTCGCCTTCCTTCACGCCTAGGCAAAAGCCTTAATCCTCGACCATAAACATTACGAGCGCTAGACTTTAAAACGGAAAGGGAACCGGCCAAATCTGCATCACTTGAAAAAGACAAATGTTTCTTTTGTGAAAGTTTAAAAAGGTATTCACATAATTGGTGGGCATGGCTGCTAGGGGCTTCAGCTAAATCTTTTCCCTAGACATTTTCTGTGGGTTTGCGAAAAAAATTTTAGGAATTGTATGGTTGTAGAGTGAGAGCTACACTTTTCTAGTTGTTTAGAAGAGGGATGTTAAAGGTGATGGCAGTTCGAGATTTAGAAAAGTCGGGTGACGGCGAAGTTTTAGGCTGGGCTCTGCCGGGTATTGAAGAAGTTTTAACTCTGCCTGTTGAGGAACTTTTTTTACGTTTAAAGTCTTCACCATATGGGCTTTCCTCCGAGGAGGCGGAAAAGCGTCTTAAATTTTTTGGTTATAATGAGCTCGTTAGGAAAAAGAGGAGGGCGGCTATTGTCGAGTTTCTTCATCATTTTAGAAGCCCTCTAGTTATCATCCTTTTATTGGCGGGGTTGATCTCCAGCTTTTTTGGCGAAATCGCAAATACTATCATCATTTTTACTATTGTGATTTTTAGCGTTACATTAGACTTTTATCAAGAGTATAAGGCTGAAAAGGCTGCTGAAATGCTGAAACAGAGGGTGGCGACAACAGCCACTGTTCTAAGGGATGGTGTTAAAAAGGAGGTTAGGCTTGCAGAGATAGTTCCTGGAGACATTATATTCCTTTCTGCAGGCGATATTGTGCCTGCGGATGCCAGGGTTATAACTGCAAAAGATCTATTCGTTAATCAGTCTGCTCTAACTGGTGAATCTTTTCCAGTTGAGAAAATTGGCTTACCGCTAAAGTTTTATGATCCGTCTATAACGGAATGGAGCAATTACCTTTTCATGGGCACTTCTGTTGTTAGTGGGACAGCAACAGCTATCGTAGTTAAAACTGGAAGCAATACAGAGTATGGAAGAATCGCTAAGAAGCTCATAGAGAGGGAGCCGGAAACAGAGTTTCAAAGAGGTATTCGAAGTTTTGGTTACATGATAATGCAGGTAACCCTTCTGCTTGTCCTCCTTGTATTTTTCATTAATGCGTTTTATATGCGAAGCGTACTTGATTCGCTTCTTTTTGCAGTAGCCTTGGCTGTAGGCTTAACGCCGGAGCTTCTGCCAATGATAATTTCAGTAAACCTGTCTAAGGGAGCGGTGGCGATGGCTAAGAGGGGCGTCATTGTGAAGCGCTTAGCGGCTATACAAAATTTTGGAAGTATGGATGTTTTATGCACGGATAAAACTGGAACCTTGACGGAAAACCGGATAAAGCTCGTCCTACACGTAGATCTTAATGGCAATGAAAGCGATAAGGTCCTGCTTTACTCCTATCTTAACAGTTACTATCAGACTGGGCTTAAAAACCCCTTGGATGAGGCTATATTAAGATTTAGAGACGTGGATGTGAAAGATTATAAGAAGGTTGATGAGGTTCCATTTGACTTTGTCCGTAAACGTCTCTCCATAGTTGTTGAGTATCAGAATCAACGGTTTATGATCACTAAAGGCGCTCCTGAAGAGGTTGCTAAGATCTGCTCGCACTATGAGGTTGGAGAAGTTATAGCTGATATAACCGATGGGGTGCGCCGAAGAATTGAAGAGAAATATTTTGAGCTTAGCGCTGAAGGATACAGGGTTCTAGCTGTGGCCTATAAGCGTCTAAGAGAGGATAAGCCCATCTATACTGCAGGCGACGAAGCGGAAATGGTGTTTTTAGGCTTCATAGCTTTCCTCGATCCTCCAAAAGAAACGGCGAGAGAGGCTTTGCAACTTCTTAAAAACGCCAATATAGAGTTGAAGATCCTCACAGGCGACAATGAGCTAGTGACAAGAAAGATTTGCGAGCACCTGGGCTTCGATATAAAAGGAGTTGTTACTGGAGGCGAAATTGCCCAGATGGATGATGATGCCCTTGCAAGGGTTGTCGAGGAGGCTAATGTGTTCTGCAGAGTTACACCAGCTCAAAAAGACAGAATAATAAATGCTTTAAAAAGCAATGGGCATGTTGTTGGATTTTTGGGGGATGGAATAAATGATGCACCTTCGCTGAGAACTGCGGACGTGGGCATATCAGTTGAAAATGCTGTTGATGTTGCAAAGGAATCCGCGGACATAATTCTTTTACAGAACGATTTACGAGTGCTCCATGACGGTGTTTTAGAGGGTAGAAAAACCTTCGGCAACACTATGAAGTATATCATGATGGGTGTAAGCTCAAATTTTGGGAACATGTTCAGCGTGGCTGGTGCTTCATTATTCCTGCCCTTTCTACCTATGTTGCCTATACAAATACTGCTTAACAATCTCCTTTATGACTTATCCCAGTCGGCGATACCCACAGATGAGGTTGACCAGGAATATGTGGAGAAGCCTAAAAGATTGGACATACATTTTATTAAACTGTTTATGGTGTGTCTCGGCCCAGTTAGCTCCCTTTTCGACTTCATAACATTCTTTATAATGCTCTTCATCTTTAACGCTTCCGAGCCGCTGTTCCAAACTGCTTGGTTCATTGAATCCCTAACCTCACAGACTCTTGTAATTTTTGCTATTAGAACAAAGAGGTCGCCCTTCTGGAAAAGTAAGCCAAGTCGACTTTTACTCCTTAGTAGCATGGCGATAATAACATTAGCGCTGATACTTCCCTACACGCCATTAGGGGAAATTTTCAGGTTCGTAAAACCTCCAGTAACCTTCTACATAGCACTAGCTATAGTTCTTAGCGCATACGTGGCATTGGCTGAAATCATCAAAAGCTGGTTTTACAGGCGATATGGCTATCGCTTAGAACAAATTCTAATCCCGCCTAGGAAGATTGGAATATACCTCACTAAGACTGCAAGGCTTATTCAAAACGTTATAGCCATTATTTGTCTACGTCCAGAGGATGAAATAACAGTTGACTCCCTACTAGATGACATAAAGAGAAGTATTGATTATCCGCCTGACCATGATAAAATAGGACACATAATTTTATACCTAAAGCGTGCAGGACTAATAAGCTTCAATTGGCGTCAAAGAGCAATTAAGCGAGAAAAACCACTAAAGGAATATGTAAAGAAACAGTTAATGACTAGTGAGCTATGGCCAAAAATAGCCCAAGACTGGCATAAAATTAGTAGAACTCTTGAGGAGAAATATGGAAAAATAAACTTGGAATATCTAGAGCTCCTACTTAATAGAGCTCCAAAACAGAATCTATAAGCTTAAAGTTTTTAGCTTCTTGCCATCACATTACCAAGAGATGGAGGGGTCATGGCTGAAAATCATATTAATCGGCGCAAGGCTGTAATGCCTGCTAGAACTTGATAGATAATCCATGCTTGCTGATTAAAGTTAATATAGCCTGATTATTTTTCCGGCATGCATGGAACAATATACATTGGTTTTCCTTCACTTAGAGCTTGAGCGGTTTTCTTCCAGTCCTTTGGACAAGACGCTATATTGTCCCCATTGAGATGTCCATTTTTGTGCAGGTGGATGTAATGCTTAAACTTTGGAAAATATATTAGTTATTTTTTAAGCAATTTCGAATGGGAATCACTTTAAATTTGCTTTATACATTGTTCTTTAGCGAGTTGTTTTTAGACCTACCCCCTCCCCCCTCTATTAATGATTGCTGGTGGAGGTTATTGAGGCTTATTGGGGGTGCTTTGTTTTTGTCTTCCATTTTTATGGGTATATGTTTGATCATTCCTAGGCCTGCTGTTCTTCTTGCTCCTACATTTGTTATTTCAGCCATTTTTATTAGGGCGGATGCTATCTTGGCGTATTTTTCTTTATACAAGTCTTCTTTTATTGCATATCTCACTGTTCCCATGAATCCTGTTATCCACTTATTTGTTGTGGGATGCTCGTATACGCGAATTGTTCTTATTCCTGGCTTTGGAAAGCCTGCAATCATTATAGCCCTTTCAGCCCAGCGTGTAGCGCTCCAAACGTCAAGGCTTACCCCCGAGAATGTTGCCCATAACCTTGCGAGATTTTTAAACATTAATGAGGGTATTGGCAGTGGAACAGTCATGCCTCTGCATTCAACTGCATATTTACATGGCTTCTTTAGGGGTTCACCCCTCCTAGCAGCCTCAATATACTCAACATAATATGGGCAATGGGGGCAGCAATCGTAAACAGACCGCCTAAAAACTGTAGGCGTAAGGAATTTTATAGCAAACTTTAAGGGCAGCGGCTCAGCGCTTGAAGCTATATCAGAAAACTTATAGGTGTTAACATATGCGCCTATAACCTTAGCCTTAACATTAACAAGCTCTATATGCAAGTCAGGCTTAAGAATAGCCTCCCTAAAAACATCACTTAACTTACCATCCATAATAGTAAAGGAGACA
>JAGTRA010000008.1:17203-17907 GCA_018396935.1 Candidatus Bathyarchaeota archaeon | reverse complement strand
CATGAACGCAGCTGGTTTAAAGTTTCTTTTTAAGAACTCGCTGACGGCATGGGCTGTCGCTACTATAGGTATGCCACTCTTCTTTGAGAATTCAATAAGAAAGTCGATGAGTTTACCTTCTTCAAAATCTATTTCTGCAGCTTTATGACCAACTATCAGTATTGGGCTTTTAGCTTTCTTAATCATCGCCGCTACTACTTCCGGTTTGGTGATTACTAGAGCTTTTCTAGGCCCGGGAACTTCAGCTATTTGCCAGGGTTCAGATAGAGCCATCTTCCATCACCTCTTCTTCCTAATTAGCCTTGGTAGGAGGGTTGGATCTGGGATAACGGTTTCCCTCCAGTTTTTCTCTTCAAGGATTTTTAATATTTCATCCTTCATCGTGATGGGTATATCTGCCAGCGTCCTAACAAATAGGTGTATATCTTCAGGCATGGTTCCGTAGAACCTTTTATGCAGGTCTATGTAATGTGTTAACTTTACAGCCCTCCCTCGTGTAGTGTCATTTGGCCTCATGCATAGCTTAGCTATCATAACCATGGCTTCCTCCTTCGTCTCTGCAGCATAAAACAGGTGTTCAGGTGCGGGGCCAACGTAGACTTTCTCACCAGTACGGGCATCGTAGACATACCAATCTTCTTCAAGATCCGCCCTTCCAAGCAGCATTCGCCTATACTTTATTCCATGAGGCCCAACTATGACAG
>JAGTRA010000008.1:3552-17193 GCA_018396935.1 Candidatus Bathyarchaeota archaeon | reverse complement strand
ATGCCTAAACGCCAAAAGCCTGCAGCTATAGCAGCTGCTTTCTGAGAGTAAGCCCCCCAAGCTACGCCTACAGCGCCTACACGGTTAAGGATGTAATCAGCAATTTCCTCATAATTTGCCCTCAGGTTTCTCTTGGCAAATATATTTGCAATCTTAATGGCTGCGCCAGCTATGTGGGCATTTGAAACACATGAACCAGTATTTACTAGGCAGCCGGCTGTAAATTCCCCTGTGAACTCTTCATATGGTGTTTTGCCTTCTTCGTTCTTGTACATGCCTATGCTCATAGCTGCACAACCAGAAGCCACAACTATGTAGCGTCTATTGGCGAATTCTCTACACATTTCAGCTACTTCTACCCCGCCTTTGGGGTAGTTTGCACAGCCAACGAAAGCAACTACGCCTGGAATCTCGCCCAGCACTATTGGGCTTCCAACATTTCTTATTTCAACATCCTGTATAGGGCCTCTACCAGCCCTCACCTTGTAAGTTTCTTCTTTAAGCTTCTTCTCCCCAGCCCTAATTATGAAGCTGTGGACTGGTAGGCTTACACGGCAAGCTTGCTCACATCTTCCACAGCCAACGCAGAAATCATATAATTCAGCGAGTTTTGTCAGGTCGCCATTTTTAGCTACTTTCATAGCGGAGGGGATGTCTAAATCCTGCGGGCAGACTCTTCTGCAGTCTCCACATTCCCTGCAGTTTTTAACGCCCTGTAGAACTTCACTTACATCTGGGATGGCTTTTAACTTCTTCCTTATGGGGGCGACTTTTAAAGCCACTTTAACAGCAACCTCGCCAGCCTTTTCAGGATCTAAAATTAGGGCTCCAGGGATTTTGCCATTTACAAGATCTTCAACTATTGAGTCTACAGGGTCGCTTGTACGGTTAGGCAGGCCCATGCAGTTCTTTTCTGAAGTCACTATGACTGGGGCCTTAATCTTCTGGGCTTCGTAGAATGAATCTGCACGGATGCATTGCTCATCTAACACAACTACGTCGGGGACGCCGCTTCTTATAAATCGTAACTGCCAAGATATTGGGCCTATTATCTTGCCGCGGTTATAATATCTTGTAATATCATGGGCGGTGCAGCATAGACCGCAAACTTCTACCTGGTCCTCCAATTCATTGTCGCGGATATAGTCGATTATCCCAACGGCCGGCACAACATTATGTCCTATACAGAGGATAACTGGTTTCTCAACGTTTATTGTGCCATATCCTAACTCAACAAGTGGCGCATTGGGGTCGCCCTTCGGGAAGTTGTAAGCGGCTATCTGTGCTATATCAGCTACTTCTAAGCCCAGATGGTCAATCATGCCAGCATGAAAAACTTTTGACTCAAAGTCAAGGTTACTTCCTTCCTGCCCCGTGTGGGCGACAGAAAGTAGGTGTGTAAGCTGAGTTTCAGCATAGTCGAGAACCTCCTCTAGGTCGCCTAGTGTTTCAGGCTTTATTCCACATACGAGGCGGGTTATAGGCGCTTCAACCTGAATGTTTAATCCTCCAACGTCTAGGGGGGTGTTAGGCCCATACTTCTCGATAAGGTGCTCCACTAGGTGACGAGCGTGACCTATATGAGTGGCTGCTCCTATACAGCAAGCTAGCAGCACTATTCTAGACTGCTGAGCTTGCATGTCTATTCCACAAGCACCACGCTTGTTCCCAGTTAAATCGCATTTCCCAAATGTGCATAGACAACATAAGTCGCAGAAGGGCACATAGAATGGCCTGTAGCGTTGTAGTAGCTTCATGTCCCACTCTCTAAGGGCGGTTATTGACGGGAATGGTGTTGGACCCAGCGGTTCTGCCCAATTATCGAAAGCAAGCTTTCCAATTTGAATTTCTAAATTTTTAATAGAGCCTACATTGCTTTTTAGTTCATCAATTTTTAATTTAATGTTCTTATTAGTCAAGGATTACCATCCTCTTTTGGAGGAGAGTTTACAAAATAGTGTGATATTAATCTTTTAAACCTTTTGTTTCGTCAAATTTTGTGAAGATTTTCGTTAAAGAGTTTCTAAATTTCTCACAAGCCATTGGGCATATATTGAGACAGGTATTTATGTTGATTATTGATGTATGATGCAGCACATCACTCACCTATGAATGAAATTAACTGAAGAGCTTTAGTTATCATTAATTAGTGGTGCATCAGTTACATGCTTAATGTTTCTTTTGGACAATTTATCACCATGGTTGGGTGTTTACCGCAAAACAATTGTTAGATTTTTAGAATTGCTATGCATAACCTGCTGCAGCCATTATCTTCTTCACTGAGATGTAGGCTGGAGTTTCAGGGGGAAGCTTAAGTAGCGATTCACCGGCGAGAACATATTTCTCAACGTTCTCATCATAAGCTACTTTTCCTAGGAATTTAAAGCGTAGCCTCTTCTTGATTTCCTCTTCCAGGCTCTCTGGGAATCTAAAGCCTCCCACAACGTAAAAGTTTCTAAAAGATATCTTAACCTCTTTCGCCACGCGGTATGCACGCTCTACATGATCAAAGGACTTTTTAGAGGGGTGGCCTATAACGTCAAAGATGTCATCAATGTTACAGGTTATTCTACGATTTAGGTGTTCTAGCCCTGCTGGCGAGTCAATTAATACGTATTTGTAATTTTTAGCTATTGAGGATAGAGCTCCTTTTAGGGCGGCGTTAGGTAGGCAGTAGCAGCCTTCAACCCATTTTGTTCCGATAGCAATGAAGTCGAAGTAGTCGCCCTCATACATTCCATGGGATAGTATTCGGCTTTCAATGCGTTCAGTAGGCGGCACGCCGACGGTGGTTCCGCCTTCCTCGAGGAATGTTTCAACCACAAGCTCGGAGATTGTCTTTTTGCCCTGCTCATGGAGGTCTACCCCAAGCATTTCGCCTAAATTCTGATCTGGGTCAGCGTCCACTAGGAGGAGGGGTTCCTCGCCTTTTTCAATGAAGTACTTCGCCATTAAGGCTACAAAGCTTGTTTTCCCAGTACCTCCACGCCCAACAGTTACGAGTATTTTCATATGGCTCACCCTTTTTAAGCATCATAATCTAGAGTTGAGGATATTAGGTGTTTCTTATCGTTAACAGTTTGTTGCATAGGTGTTCGATAGCTTTTAGCGCCTCTGAATTTGGGTACTTTAATGGTGTCTCTCCACGCATTTCAGCCTCTAAAATTATTGGGTCATATGGGATGAGCCCCATAACCTCTAAACCTAAACTGTTGGCGAATTTTTCTACGGCTTCCTGCTGGGCGATATTCTCAATTTTATTCCCAACTATGCCCATGTTTTTTATTCCAGATCCTGCGCCAAGTTCATGGATGCGCTTTGCAGTTTCAAATGACTTAACATTAGCATTAACTATTATGAGCATGTAGTCTACATGCTGAGCTGTAGCGCGGCCCATATGCTCTACTCCAGCCTCTAAGTCTATAACAACTGCCTCACTTCTCTTAACTATGAGATGGCGTAGAAGCGAGCGGACAACAGCGTTTGCTGGGCACATGCATCCAGAGCCCATGGATCGCACTGTCCCCATTACTATGAGGTTTATGCCAAGCGGTGTCTCAACAGCATAGTTCTGTATTATGTCGTCTACAGTAAAAGTTAGGCGGTAAACGCCAGGCACCCCTGTGCTTGTTTTAGATTCTATGAGTTCCTTATTTTCAGATATTGGCACAATTTTTCTAACCTCTTCAGGGGAAAGCCCGAGGGTTAATCCTAAATTGGGCGATGGATCAGCGTCTATAGCTATAGTTTTTAAGCCTTTTCTACTAAAGTGGTAGGCTAAACCTGCAGCCACTAAGGTTTTACCCACGCCTCCCTTTCCTGAAACAGCTACTTTCAATTAATCCACACTCGCCATGGAAAAATGTGATCAATAACTAAAAAGGGTTACACAAGTAGTGTTAATTTTGTTATGTCATAACTTTTGGAGGCTTAGAGGCGGTCTATTAATGCTGCAATCATTAGTGGAAGGACAACTGTAGCGTCAGCTTCAATGGTTATGGTTTTAGCTTTTTCATTTATTTTTCCCCAGGAAATTGCCTCTCGGGGTCTTGCTCCTGATAAGCTTCCATCATACTCTGCTGCAGTAGTTATGTAAACAGCATAGTCAAGGCCATTTTTAAATTGGTTCCACCATAAGACGTGATGCTTTGATATTCCGCCGCCTATGATTAAGGCGCCTGTTCGCTTTGACTGCCAAACTATGTCGCTAAGCAGTTTTTCATCCCTGAATATGTTTATTTCTATTGGGTGATCTTGGCTAAACTGCCATATTTGATAACCAACAGCGCCGTCCATTATCCCAGGTATTATCACGGGTATGTTGTTCCTCCAGCACCAATAGAGGATAGAGCTTTCATCAAGCCTTTTGCCTATCTCCCAACATAGCTCATATGTAGCTAGCTCGTATTTGCCTTCAGCAATAATGTCGGTTAAGAATTCAGCCATCTTCCTTTCAATAATTTCACCGTAGGATTCGTTAGGAACGAGAATATTTCCTATTCGATTAATGCCTCTTTCATGGAGTTCACGGTCGTCCATTTGAAAACTGCCATGGTAATAGGGTTTGTAGCATCGTGCAATATCATGATCTAAGGTGCCGCAGGTTGTAACAATAACATGGAAAAGCCGGCGTTTGATAATTTCCCGTATTACTCCACGAGTGCCCGTGGCAAGGATGCAGGCTGGAAAAGAGAGAAAGTTTACTGATGTAGAATCCTTCACCATTTCTTCAAGGATTTCTACGCCTACGGCTATATGTTTAGCTGTGAAGCCTCCGCTGGCCCCCATCTGCCTAACTATATTATCGACGGATATTCCCTTCGAAAGTTCGAAGTCTCTTACTTCATCCATGACTTTACGCCGTGCGCCATCTTCTTATAGGCTGTTAAACAGCCATGATAAGTCTGGAGCCTTCTCCCTCTTATTAACTCTCTCTGCTAATGCATGAACCACGATAGGCAAGGCTATAGTTGCGTCACAGAAACATTGGACATTCCTGCCTCCAATAGCCTCTTTACCCCAGCTAATTGCTTCCTCAAAAGTGCAGCCGGAAAGCCCACCCCAATGGGGTGCATCAGTGGTTATTTGAATGGCGTATTTGTGGGGATAAATTTCCTCGGAGCCTGAGGACTTAAGCGATAGAAGGCATGCGCCTACGGCTGTTAGCTGAATGAAGTCTTTTGGAACACCTCCACCTATGTATATGACGCCCGTGTCTCTCGCCCTTGTTTTTATCTCCACAAGCTGTTCAAAGTCCTTCATTTGATCTATTATTAAGTTGAAGTTTCTGTTATCGTATTTGTTTTGGAGGTAAGCTATGCCGTAGCCGCTGTCTACGATAGCTGGGCAGAAAACTGGCACATTATTCTCGTATGCAGCAGCCACTATACTTTTTATCCCAAGCTCTGAAAGGTGTTTCCCGAAGAGGTGGAGGAATTCTGCCGATGAATACCTCCTATTTTGGTCTAGAGTCTTCATGAAATCAGCTATTAGGGATTCCATCTGCCTATACTCATACTCGTCAGCGAAAACGTCATAAAAGCGGTCTATGCGGTACTTTAGCAATTCATGGTCATCAACCCATGGGCTTCCCTGCCAATATGTTCCACCCATGGCCTCTAGAATATCCTCAGATATATTTGCCCCCGTGGACACTAAGACGTCTACGAAGCGGTTTTCAATAAGCCAGCGTATAATCTTCCATTGTCCAGTAGTGCTCATGGAGCCAGCATAGCCCATAAATATTGTTACATCATCCTCAAGCATTTCCTTCCAGACTTCAACGACTTCGCCAAGTTTTCTTCCCTGAAAACCTGTTTTAGCCATTTCAGAGAGGAGTTCTGAAATTTTCTTTGGAACCTTAACCTCTATTGGCTCTAGCTTCCTTTTAAAGTATGGCGTCTCTCTTTTCTCTTTTATCATCTGCCATCGCCCCTGAAAGTTTAAAGAATGGTTAACTCAGCATCCTTCTTTTAAATTTTTGCCTTATTGAGTATAGGCTTTTATAGAAAGAGGTCCCGCTCCTTAGGTCTAATGAGCTCTTTAGCTGTAGCGGTTTCTGATTTTGTGAATTCATATCCACGAATGATGGCGGCAGGTATCCCCTCATCCCCCTGGCCTATAACAAGCTCAGCTGCTGATGCTAATTCATCAGCGATAGCTGTCCGCTTAACCCTTAATATGTAGCCAAATAGGTCTTTATCACCTCTTCGATCTCTAATGGGTTCGATGCCTGCAACCCCTATCGCTACGTTTATTTCACCCTCTCTAAATGGGCGGCCATGGGTGTCGGAAATTATGACAGCTACATCCTTTCCAGTTATGCGCATAATATCCTCGCGGATCCGCCTAGCTGAGGCATCGGGATCCACGGGAAGCAAAGCGACGACGCGTTCTCCTGGAACATTTGACTTGTCAACTCCAGAGTTTGCACATATAAAACCCTGCTTGGTTTCAGTTATAATTTTGCCATTAACCATTCTGATAACATTTTTAGCTTCTCTAAGTATTACTTCGACTAAAGCTGGATCCCTCCCATAGAGCTCCCCATAATAGCTTGCAAATTGGGATGGCTTAACTTCGTCTAAATTCACAATACGCCCTTCAGCCCTAGAGACGGCGACATGTGTTACAATGATTATGTCACCATTTTGTATTGGGGTTCCTTGCATTTCAGCAGCTTTACAAATGAGTTCAGCGAGGTTATCTCCCTCTTTTATTATGGGCAGCCCCTTAATTCCGATTATTTGTATAATATTTGACACTGAACCACCGCAAATAATTAGCTAAGCGGGTTTATAACATTGCTTCGAAAGATTAAGCCGATAAGGCATGTATTAACTGTTGAAGATCACACAAAAGTTTTTAATTTATCCACATTTCCTTTCTAAGTGAGATGGTTTCAATGAAGATAATGCATGAATTTGTTCCAACGCGGAAATTTCTAAAACTTGCTGAGGAAACAAAGGATCTTGTGGATGGATGGAATGTAACGGACAGCGCTGCTGGAAGACCTGCTCCCAGCGGAACTGCAGTTAGCTGTGTGCTGAAGGCGTTATATCCAGATAAGACGGTGATGCCGATCTTCATCCTACATTACAAGGGTCCTGTGGAGGTTGGGGGGTTAGCTCTAGCCGCAGAAGCTGTCGGTGTTGATGGCTTAGTGTTGACGATGGGTGATATCCCCCAATATGGGGAGCCTATAAAAATGTTAAAGTCTTCAGAGGAGGCGCGAGACTTCCTGAGAAATACTGTACGCATTAAAAACTTAAAGTTGGGCTGCTTACTTTCTGCTAGGAAAACTGTTGAAGAAACTATTGCTAGGGTTAGGGAGCCATGGGACTTCATATTCTTCATGAGACTTGAAGATAAAACCCTTCCAATGCTTGAGGAAGTGGCTAAGGAATGCCGTAGACTAAATAAGCCCATCTACTCATACTTCCTAGTGGGTACGCCGCGGAACGCTGAAATTGTTAAGCTTATAGGCTGGCCAGTAACTGCACGTATGGAGGAAGTTGAAGAGAAAGTGGCGAAGCTTGAGGGCGTGGTTGACGGCATTATTGCTACATGTGCAGGTGATCATGAAGGCGATCTAGAGCTTCTTAAGAAACTTCAAAAGTTTAGGACGTGAAAACACAGCTTCTTCCTCTTTCTTTCCACCCTCATCCTTTAAGAAAGCCATAATACACAATGCCTATTTGAGGAGGCAGAATTCCTCCACATTTCTCCTCGGCGGAGGATTTGGATTCTCATCTGGATAACCCATTATAATCATGGCTTGGGGCTCAATTTCCCTAGGTAGGCGCAGGGCTCTCTTAACGGCTGCTTGACAGAATAGGGGTGCACATATCCAGCAGGCTCCAAGTCCACGCCAATGGGCTGCCAAAAGCAAATTTTGAATAAAAGCAGCAACGCTTTGAACTGCCATGAGGTATTCTGCTTTCCGTCTCCTCTTGTCTGGGTATTGATGCATATTCTCCATGGTTAGGCATACTATCAATACAATTGGGCTTTTGGCAATCTTCTCCCAATTTTCAACCCTAATGATTTCCTCAGCCTTATCTCGAGGCACTCCATCCTTAAGCATGTCGGAAAGCCAGGCCTTCCCCATCTCCCTAGCCAATTCTGTCTTTACAAGCGGGTCTTCGATTATTATACAACGCCATGGCTGGGCATTATGGGCGGATGGAGCCCATCGAGCGACATCTAGAATAGAATAGAGAATTTCTCTCGGGATTGGTTTATCTTTAAACCTTCTTATGCTCCTTCTAGACTGAATTATGCCAGTGAGATCCAAATGCTTAACCCAGCGAAAAATTTACCCCTAGATATACTTAAATAATGTTTGAGGGCGCTGGCGAGGGTTAGGTGTTTAAGCTTTATGGGCGGGATTGTTGCCTTAGCAGGCGGGGTTGGAGCTGCTAGGCTCCTGAGGGGTCTTGTTAAGCTTGTAAAACCTGAGGATGTCGTTGTGATAGGCAATATAGGTGATGATCTGGAGCTCTTCGGCTTACATATAAGCCCAGACTTAGACATAGTGGCGTATACGCTAGCTGGCATAGTAGATGAAGAGAGGGGATGGGGCATAGCTGGCGACACTTTTCATTGTCTTGAAATGCTTAAAAAACTTGGTTTTGAGGCTTGGTTTAGGCTTGGAGACCGAGACTTAGCTATCCATATAGCAAGGACCATGATGCTTAGGGAGGGGTGTACGCTTTCTGAAGCAACGCGTAGAATTTGTGAGATGCTAGGGATTAAGGTTAGGATTATACCCGTTAGCGATAACCCCATTAGAACTAGGGTTAAGGCGAATGGGAGGTTTCTAGACTTTCAAGATTACTTCGTTAAGAGGGGGGCGGTTGATGCTGTTGAGGGTGTTATGTTTGAGGGGGCTGATGAAGCTAAACCTGCACCGGGAGTGATTGAAGCTATAAAGGGGGCTAAGCGCATAATTATCTGCCCAAGCAATCCAATTCTAAGTATTGCTCCAATACTTTCAGTTTCAGGGGTTAGAGAAGCCCTAAGGGGGAGCGCCTCGCCTATTGTGGGGGTTAGCCCCATTATCGGTGGAAGGGCTGTGAAGGGCCCACTGGTGAAGGTTATGGAGTGCCTAGGCATGGAGGCATCCGCTTATGGAGTTGCAAATTTCTATAAGGGGTTGATCAGCCACTTTGTCATTGATAGATTGGATGCTTGGCTGAAGCCCCGTATAGAGAGACTTGGAATAAAGGTTATAATTGCAGATACACTTATGAAAAGTTTAGAGGACTCAGTTAATTTGGCTAGGGTTGTGTTGGAGGCGGATTAGGGCTTTATATTTCCCTAATTTCGCATTGAAGCCTCTTAATTACCTCTTCAGCCTTTGAGGGGTCAACTTTAATGGTGTAGAGCATTCTAGAAGTGCGGAGTTTAAGTTTCACAACATCCTTTAGGCGCTTTACAATGCAGTATTTTGCCCGCTTGCTAATTTCAATGAATTTATCCACGTCAAAGATTTCTGTTGGCAATATGCATCCCTTAATTGTGTGATGATGGATTAAGCAGCCTAATTTTTATTTGTTTTGGTATGGATGCTTGAATCCATCAAGAAATTTTAGAGTCTCTATTCTCGTAGGGTGGTTTCCGCTGGGGCTTGATATGTAATAGGCTGCTACGGCGTTGGCTAGGATTAATCTCGCGGCATCTGAGAGCCCATAGGCGTAGCCTAAAATGTTTCCAGCGTTCCATGCATCGCCAGCTCCTGTAACTCTTAAGGCTTTAACAGGGAAGGTTGAAACCATAGCTTTCACGTCACCGCTTTGTATTGTAGCGGAAAAGCTTGTAGTATGAAGGTCTACTCTAGAGGGCATGTGCTTGCTTAAGAGTTTTGAGCATTTTAGGGCTAATTCCTCCTGGTTGAGGATGCCACAGCAATTGCTTACTTCATTAAGTTGGGAGGCATAAAAAGTGGCTTCATTTTCATTTAGGCTTAAAATATCAACAAGCCCAGTTTGCATAACCCGCTTAATGAGTTCAGGCGCCTTTTCCATGTTGGGAGTTGGATCAGCAGTATCGAGGTACGTACGGCCCCTGCCATGGGACTTTACATATCGAAATACGGCTTCAATGAGCTCTGTGCCATACATTCTCATCCCAGCCCAGTTAGAAATGTAGACGTAATCAGCTTCGGCTATGGCTCGCCAGTCAGATTCATTTAAGTCCTCGGGGCTGAAGCTTTCCAGTGAGCCGAGGCTTCGTAGCATAATGTTAGCTTTTCCATAATTGGCCTGAAATTCTAGGGCTGTTGTTAGCGAGGCTTCTGGCTTTACCTTAACATGGGAGAGGCTTATGCTTAAACCGCGTAGGAAGTGTCTGATCAATTTTATGCCAAGTTTATCAGTACAAACTATGGGGGTTACTTTAGCTCCAAGCTTCGCTAGGGCGGATGCAGTGTTTACGGCGTTTCCACCCCTGAATATTGCTTGGGAGACTCCATCGATGCTTCCACCCTTTCGAGCTATTTTATCAGCTATTTTAGCTAGGAATTCCTCAGCACTCAAGTTTAAGCTAACTATTCTATCGATGAAGAAGTCAGGCATAACGACGACGCTTAAGTTTGGCGGCTTCTTTAATGCTTCCTCAATTTCGCGTAGGTGTTCCCTGTGCAAGGGCGACACTCAACACTTATGTGACTTTAAAATGCCATTTAATAGTTTAGCCTAAAAGGTGCTTTATAAGTATCCAAACGACGTCGCCGAAAACGATGGCTACTAGGAGGCCGATGGTTATAAATATCAGCATTGGAAGCCCTGGCGAAGCCCATATACTATTTGAGATAAGCCCTTTCCCCACCGCTTTTGAAAGCCTTTCTACGATGGCATCTCTCTCGCTTTCTTTCGGCATTAGGATAAACTTTCTAGTGATACCGCATGTAGACTCTTCAATGTCCTCCAGCGGGTATATGTACCATTTTTCGATGATTTTCTCAATTGGAAGCTTGTAGGCTGTAAGGAGTATGAGAAGTTTTCTACCAAGGGGAGCGTGTCGCTGTTCACCTTCAAATAGGGGAAGGCTGGTGCGCCAGCGCCATATAAGGTTGCGGAATAATATGTAAATTGAGGTTAAGGCTGCAAAGAGGACGGAGTTGCTGAAAACCGTTATGGGGAAGAAAAAGTGCATGAGAGGCGAAATGTCCACGGGCAGGACATTAACTAAGCCATATGGATAGAATGGCAAGGCTAAAGCGAGACATATAAGCGCCTTAGCGTCTGCCCCGCCGAAGGCTCCGGTATAGAATAGGGCTATGGCGAAGGCGAGTGTTGCTATGAAGCATAGCCCATACAGCGGTAGCAAGGTTATGCTTGAATAAAAAAGCTCAATTAACGTTAGGAGTAAGCCTGCGGGTGCATATAAAACCCAGACAATATTCTTTACTTCTCTACTTTTATAATCACTCCAAGAGGCATAAAGGAAGAAGGAAAATGATAACAAAACTTTAGAGAGTTCAATAATTCTTATATCGGCCATTGCAACATTGCTCCAAAGCGGCTCAAATGCTTAAAGCTACAGGGATGGAAGATTTAAATAATTATTAAGTTATGGCGCTTTTGCATTAAACTCTATTGAAACTCCAAAGTCTGAAACTGCACGGAAGTAGTAGGTTTTCTTACTGACCCAAGTCATATTGGCTTGGAAGGTTTGAATTCCTCCAGCAGGAATAGTTTTACTTGAGCAGATTAGTGTGAGGTTATTTGGAGCATTGCCACCATAAATTCTTACCTTGGTGCTAGTTGTCCCCGCGTTTCCGATGTCTATGACTACTCCCGTTCCGCCGCCACTAGTAGAATTGGTAAATCTTACGTTTGCCAAGTATAGCATTACCGCCTCAGCTTTTTCTCCCTTGCTACTTATGTATGACATTACCCAGGAATAGGTCACAACAGCCGCTGCTGTAGTGATGACAACGAGTAGAAGAGTGGCGAGTATGGGGGATATGCCCTTATTGGATCCTATTATACTTAGCCTAGGCAAGGGCGACACCGTATATTTAATCGCAAGAATCGTTATTTAACGCCTACGTACTACAAATACTGATTTCACACCCGCAAGCTGGTATTGAATAGGATAGCCCGTAGTTGTTTCTGTGCTAGTGAGGAGGGTGTTTTTTGCATGCCCAGCTTGTTAGGAAGGGGTTTGTCCGTTTTTCTTCGCCTAGTGTTGTTGTTGGTCCATGTCCTGGATGGATTTCTAGATGGTCGGGTAATGCTTTTATTTTCTCTAGAGAGCGCTTCATTTCATCTTCTGAGCTTTCAGGAAAATCCACTCGGCCGATGGAGCCTGCGAACAATGTATCCCCCGTGAATATTTCATTTTCGCCTAGTAGGCATATGCTTCCTGGAGTGTGGCCGGGGGTGTGTATCACCTTTAGGGCTTTTCCTCCGAATTGAACTTCTTCACCGTCATGAAGTAGCTTGTCTGCGGGCGGCGTATCTATGTTGAAGCCATAGATTCTCGCTAGCCTTCTGCCTGGCTCCATAAGCATTTGAGCATCGCCCTCATGTATAAGGATGGGGATTGAGAGGGTTTCCTTCATTATTTTGTTTCCAGCTACGTGGTCTGGGTGGCCATGAGTGTTTATGACGGCTATGGGTTTTATGCCATTATCGTTTAGGTAACGTATTATTTGTTGAGCTTCTTCATAGGCTTCGAATCCAGGGTCTATGATGACTGCTTTATGGGTTCTTGGACAATACACAATGTAGCAGTTGGTTAAGAGTCTGCCTACGATGAACATTTTTACCTCCAAGGCGCGCCTCCCCGCTGGTGCAGCAATATGCTTAGTTTATCCTAATTAGTTTAGCCCTCGCCTTATAGACTTCAAGCATGTTTTTGTAGCTACGTGAGTTTCGAAGGGAGTCTGTAATTCCGCTTTCACCGAGCTCAGCAATCACGTTAGCCGGCGGCATGCCCGTGATTATCAATACGTCTATGTCGCTCGACAATAGGTATTCTCCTTCAGCAACACTGCCGAAAAGATATACTTCTGCATTGCTATCTAATTCCTTCACAACCTCAACTATCAACTTTAAGTAATTGTTTATATTCTTGAATATTTTCGCTCTACGCTTCGCCTCACCAACCAATAACTTCTCTGATGGCGTGAATTAAATCCTCCACAACCTTCTTTAACCGCGCAACTTCCTCCTTACACTATGGGCCACCGGATAATCTAGGCCTAGTTTTAAAAGGCAAGCTTTGAGATGTAACTGGATGGATTGCTCAAGGCTGAAGGCAGCTAAGTCAAAGAATCCCTTATCCATCTGCATGCAGGCGGTCTCATAGAAGCGCTTCGCCCTTTAGAGAAGGTACTCACGCTCTTGATGAATTGACATACATAGCCCTAAAGATTTATGGTGACAGGGGGTATACAAAGTTTAGCAATAAATTTAAAAGAAAAGGGGGGTTTGAATTTTATGTTTTTATGCCGCAATTTTTCTGTATACGAGGATGACCGCTATTATTGCTATGATTATGCCAACTAGGGCTAGAGCATACAGCAGTGGCAGCTGTGAAGTTGACGATTGTAGGGCGTCAACACTTGATTTGAGGCTATTTACCGTTGATTGTAGGGCGTCAACACTTGATTTGAGGTCTGTTGCCATA
>JAGTRA010000008.1:2002-3542 GCA_018396935.1 Candidatus Bathyarchaeota archaeon | reverse complement strand
TGGATCCAAGTGATGAGTTTAGCTTGCTCACTTGATCCTTGAGGGATGCGACATCAGAGGTTGCGGATGAGAGTGAGCTTCTTAGGGATGAGACTTCACTGCTTAGCGTTTGTAGCTGTTGAATGGTTGTTTGTAACTGCTGTATCGTGCTCTTCAGCGCCGCTACGTCAGCTTGGTTAGACTGTAGTGATTTCTGTAATCCTTGAATTGTGCCGTTTAGGCTTGCAATGAGCTTGTTTAGGTTTTCGATTTTAACTTCAAGCTCGCTTATTTTGTCTTCATAGCTTGTAAGCTTTATTGTGCCAACGTCATTTGCTCCAATGACCGTGGTTATGGATTTTGTATAGGTGTAGTAATTTGCCTTGGATACTTTGATTGTGTATGTTCCAGCTGCGGGCAGATATATCGTGAATGTGCCATCTGAGGCTGTTGTCGCTGTGGCTGTATCAATAGCTACTGTTGCACCGGCTAAAGCGGCGCCTGACGCGTCAACAACCTTACCCTTCACTTCAACCTTCTGCTGTATGGTTATTGTTTTGGCTGCAGTTTGTGCTCCCATGAAGGCTTTAACAGTGTATGTGCCATAGATCCATTGGCCTGTTGGCATCATTGAAGGTATTTTGAAGGATAGGCTGTATTTTCCGTCAGATCCAGCCCTTACGTAATCTATGTCAACCAGTTGATTGTTAGGGTTCAATAATTGAACAGTTACATCAGCATTTGCCACTGCTGTCCCGCTTACTAGTATTGTTTCTCCAGGGCCATATACATCCATGTTTGTTGTCACGGTTAGAGTTTGGGCCATAGCTACTGATGAAGAGATAAGACACAGGGTTAACAGGAAAAAGAGGAGGGATGTGGTTTTCTTCATAGCTTAATCCTCCTATGGTGTTACGGACAGGCTTACGGTGATCTTGTCAGAGTAGGGTGTAGGTTCCGCTATAGACTTGATCACTAGGATCTCAACGGTGTATTCTCCAGCGGCAGAGGGTGTCCAGCTAACAGCCGGTGTAAGAGACTGCCCAGGTGCGAGGGTTCCGGACACCCAGCTTATGAATATGGTTACGCCCTCTGAGTTCTTAACCTTGAATACGGCTGTGAAGGGTCTGCTCACAGCGTCAACATTTTTCACTGTTGCCTGAAGCATTATTGCCTCGCCTACTTTGCCGCTTGTCTCCTCAGCTCCAGTGTTGGGGTCAACGAACTTCGGGCTGCTGGCGGGGACAGGCCTCTCAACAGGAACACCTACGACAGCAGTGCCTGTGAAGACTTTCGAGCTCTGGGTTGTTGCATAATCTGCTGGATGCCTATCTTCATATGAGGCTGTAAGCGTGTCGCCAACCTTTGCATATACCTTTCCAGTTTCAAAGGTACTGGATATCTGTATCCTGCCTACGAATACTCCTGTGTTAACATCGGTTTCCACGGCGGTTATAGTTTGCCCAAGCGGATCGCTCGTTGAGGATACGGTTACCGAGATTGTTTCTATTTGCCTTGGGTTCATGTTGCGATCTGGGTCTATGATTTTGCTTATGGCTAT
>JAGTRA010000008.1:449-1992 GCA_018396935.1 Candidatus Bathyarchaeota archaeon | reverse complement strand
ACCTACGTTGTAGTAGCTTTTCTCAAAGGCTACTACAGCATCCCAACTTTTAACCGTCCCAGTAACTATGGCGTATGTAGGATTACCACTTGCATCTGCCTCGTCGAAATAGTATACCTGGAAGGTCTTGCCGATGAGGGATGGGCTGGTTCCCCATTCATGAGTCCCTATGAAGATTGAACTACTGGCATTGGTCTCATAAAGAGGTATTGGCACATCTGGTTGACCTGCAATTCTGAGGGTTACATATACACGCTCTCTTGCTGTAATATCCGTGTTTAGGTCAGGGTCATTGACTGTTATAAACATTTGCGAACCTAGACCATATTCTGCCTTGTCGATGGTTAGTGTGCCTGTGTGAGTTAGTATCGCAACTGTTGCGGTGCGTGTCACTGGAGTTGCAGGATACCCTGATGAGGCAGTTATGTATGATGGTGTGTAGTCGTCGTATGTCAGCGTTATGGTTGTTCCTGGCTTAACCTTAATGGATGAACCTACTGTCAATGTATAGGTGAATGTTGCAGTATTTACCCCAGATTCGGATAGTGCCCACGTGCCCTGCTGTACTTGACCTGTTGGATCAGTGTATCGGTAGCGGACATATAATATGTCAATTGCTTTAGAGTCGAAGTTCCTGTCAGGGTCTGTTACTGTTATGGTTAATGTGTCGCCAGCTTTGACTGATGTTTTGCTTACGGATATTGAAGCATCTGTGACTGTAAGAGTTGCCGTCTTAGAAATGTTCAGCCCCGTAGCAGGATCAACAGTTCGAACAGTAACCCATCCGTTTATGAGCTCTTTTGAAGCATCTTGAGTCAATCGATGGGCACCAGTGAATACTCCTGTGTCTGGTCCAGTTTCAGTTAGAGTTACCTGAGTGGATGATTTGCGAGTGCCATTGTAGTAGTATACATCCACGTATGCTGTTTTTGTTTGGATTGTTGTGGGGCTTGTATTGTCTTCGCTACTTGTGACAGTTATATGGATTACAACATCACCCTCTTTGGGAACTGGGTATGTAGTTCGATCTATGTCAATTGTGGCTGCTGCCACACCTATTGCAAACCGAGCACTTGCGACAGCCACGTTTATATTGTCAACGTAAATCAGTTCCACCGAGTCTCCGTCCCTCAAAGGCTCCCCAGTTTTGCTGCGTATTTTCGTCAGGTCTAGTGGCGGTGACGATATAAATATTCCAGTGTTCGGCCCAGTCTCAATGAAGGTTAAGGTTTGGGGTGCAGTGCTGTTAGCAACGAGTCCGTTGACTTTTATAGTTAAACTACCCACCCTTACAGATCTTACGAAAACGTCTACATTCTCGATAGCAGCGGCAGGCAAGTTAACTGTGAAGTAGTTTATGTTGAGGGCATCATCGTTTAAGTCCTTGGCTGTGAGATTAAGCGTAACGGTGGCTGTCGCCCTATACATCGTTTTATCTGTTGTTAATACTGCAGGAGTTGTACTCAGCGTTGAGACAGTCTCAGCTACCTTAGTTCCATTTGCATAATACGTTATAATCGCAACCTTTGACGTAAGGTTATAC
>JAGTRA010000008.1:0-325 GCA_018396935.1 Candidatus Bathyarchaeota archaeon | reverse complement strand
CTGTTCCAGCTCCAGTCTCCTGGAGTGAAGTTACTTTGACAACATCCTTACCCATTTTAATGGTCACGTTCGTATTTTTGAAGGCCCCAAGGTTTTCCACGGTCCAAGACTTGTGCTCAAGGTTTGGATCTGTGACCTTTATTAGAAGGTCACCGCTTGTGGTGAAGGTTGGAGCAACTTCGAGAGACACAGGGAACTCCTTAAATATCATGTATTTGAATGGTTCACTTGTTTCATTGCAGTATATTACCTGTATTGGGGATTGAGTAGCAACCAGGCCCATAAAATTAAGCTCGTAGCCACTAAAATTGGGGCTCGTGTACTA
>JAGTRA010000078.1 GCA_018396935.1 Candidatus Bathyarchaeota archaeon | reverse complement strand
ATTTAAACCTAATTTCTTGGTAAGAGCTCATTTAGTGGTAAATAATCGTGTGCCGTTTTTCATTGATGTACTTTGTGGAGAAACTTCGATATGGTACTTGGCATGGTGGATGGAGTTCTTGAGCATAAACGTAACAGCTAAAAAATGCTCATGCCAATTAAATCCTCAGGAGATGCTAAATTGAACAGGCTGAGATGGTTGTATAGGGGGAGGGGGTAGGTCTAGAATAGTTGGAAAAAACCATTAAAATAATCGTAAAAATTGTTATTTCTATTACTTTTAGATTAACTCTTTTTTACTAAAATATAAAACCTAATGATTAAAATAATCACTCAGAGAAGCGCCATTTTTGTGGTTTTACACTACGTAGACTTCTTGAATTGTTACTATTCCATTATCGCCTATTATTCTCTTAAGTTCAGGCAATAGGGGTTCAAGTTTTGACTGTTCATCTATAACTTCTATTATCAAGGGCATGTTAACGGTTATGCCCTCAAGCTGTAGGGTGGATCTGCCGCGTTTTCCAAAGCCATTTATACCCGTCCATATAGTAGCGCCGGCTACATGGGCTTTTATTAGAAAGTCCATGATAAGTTCATGTAGCCGTTTACCATCAAGTTCATCATTTTTCTTGATTCTTATTATTATGTCCCACATTCTCATTTTCATTGCAGCATCCTTCCCAGCATGAAATATCCTATTAATCTGCCCATTATTAATGCTATTAAGGAGAAGCCTACATTTGCTATGATTTCTAGCACTGCAAGGCTCAGCCTACGATTATCAAGGTGATTAGCAACTTCAAGCTGTAGAGAAGACATTGTAGTAAGAGAGCCGCAGAACCCTACTGCGACAAGCAATACATATTTTTCCTCAAAGCTTAAAACAGTAGTTAGTGCTGAAAAGAGCCCCAAAACGAAGCTGCCTAGAACATTAACTATTAGAATGTTAATAGGCAAATTTCCAATAGCAATAGGTAATCGTGTAATCCTATAACGTAAGTATGCCCCTGCCACCGCGCCTAATGCTAGGAAAATAAATTCGGCAAGCCTCAATTTCTCCACAGCTCCACTGTTCCCTAAGCACTCTATGTGGCAACCTCTTGCTACACCAGACTCTTTTAAACTATTCGCTCAACTCCCAAGGATCCATTACCAAAAATGAATACGTATTCCCTTTGCTTCCAAGCCTGCAAAGGAAAATTTTCCATTAACTTAAGCGTTTTTAGGGTTAAAAGTTGGACTACCGAGCTCTCGCACTTACTCTAGGCTCTAGGAGTGACCAAGTTTTTTGTTTGAACATATACTTCGCCTGGCCCCTCTATTCTGGTAACTAGGCCCTCTCCACCTAAAATTGTCTCTTTTAAACCCCCAAATTTTGTTACCCTATAACTGCATGTACTACTGAAGGCTACGAGGTGGAAGTTATCAACTATTAAGGATTCACCTGGCTTAAGTACGTGTTTATCTATGGCGCCAAAAGTGTTTATGAAGAGGGACCCATCCCCTGTAGCTTTTATCATAAATAAGCCTTGTCCAAAAAGGCCCTTTGTAAAACCTTCCCACTTAACGTCTAGGTCAATATTTTCAGTCGATGCTAAGTACGCAGACTTCTGTATAATATAGCCCTGTCCAGGCTTAACCTGTAAGACTTCAACATCGCCTACAGGAGCGGAGGCAAAAGCTGCTTCACCTGGCCCATCCTTGGCGATATACTCATTTACGAAAAATGATTGGCGACCAAGTACTGTTAAGCCTAGGCTCCCCAGGATGCTCATCCTAGTTTTAACCTCTATGTTAGGTGACATGTAAGTCATTGCCCCTGCCTCTGCAACAATTTTCTCCCCCGGTTCAAGATTTACAACAAGCAGTGAATAAGATGGACGATACTTGATTTCATACTTCAATTTTAAAACCTCTCAAGCCTCATAATGAGAAAAACAGGGCTTATTAACCTTTTCATAATATTCAGCGAAGAAATTATAGTGTTTGATTCATGTAATTCAAATCGGGGGCTGTTTAAAGTGAACATCATGATTTTAGGCCCTGCTGGATCAGGTAAAAGCCTACTAACTAAGAGCTTTAGCGATTATCTAAGAGAAGAGGGCTATAACGTTAAGGTGATCAACTTAGATCCGGGATGCATCTCATTACCATATGATTGTGATTATGATATTAGAAGTAAATTCACCATTGAGGAAATAATGCGAAAAGAGGGGCTTGGACCAAATGGCGCCCTACTTAAGGCAATGGAAAAATTGAGCAAAATGAACATACCATCTTTCAACGCGGATTTCACCCTCATAGATGCTCCTGGACAACTTGAAGTCTTCATTTTTCATAAAGCTGGACCTAAAATTGCTGGAAAATTAAAAAATTCCATAGGCGTCTTCATAATAGATGCTACAATAGGCGTTAAAGACCTACCTGCCGCCTACTTATACTCACTTGCAACTAGATATAGGCTTGGAATAGAAATGATTAACGTTATTAACAAAGTTGATCTCCTAGAGGAGGGGGAGGCTGAAAAAGTCAAAGCTTACCTCATAAACCCAGCCTCCCAAGCTAAGAAAATTAAGCCTAAGGGGATGCTATCTGACATTTATATACCCCTTTCAGAGCTTCTACAAAAGGTTGTTCCAGCTCAAAGAGTCCCCCTACTATCAGCAAAATATAAGATAGGTTTTAGTGAGCTTTTGGATATGTTATACGAGGTTAAATGCGCTTGTGGAGACCTAACCTAAACTTCAACCCAAAACAGTATTTATAGGCTTATGCCGCAAAATAATTGCATGGAGAATATATAGAATTGAGCATAGAGAGACTATCCACAGGCATACCAGCCTTAGATGAAATGCTTGCAGGAGGGATACCTAGAGGATTTACTGTCGCCGTCACTGGTGAGCCTGGAACAGGTAAGACAATTTTATGTATTCACTTTATAGCTCAAGGAATAAGAGATGGCGATAAATGCATATACGTCACCACAGAAGAAAGCCGAGAATCCATAATCACTCAGGCTAGTCAATTTGGCTTTGATTTTTCAAGGGCTATAAGCGAGGGAAAACTCGTATTAATTGACGCCTTAATGGGAGTGGAGGACCAATGGACTATTAAGTCACTTAACATTGAAGAGTTAGTGAGTAAGATAATTGAGGCTAAGAAGACACTAGGATATGGCAGGGCAAGGCTTGTTATAGACTCACTTTCAGCATTTTGGCTTGATAAACCTGCTATGGCGAGGAGACACTCCTATTTTGTTAAAAAGGTGCTCTATAAATGGGACTTTACAATTCTAGCAACATCCCAATACGCTATAACCACTTCTGAAGCCTTCGGCTGGGGGATAGAGCACATAGCCGATGGCATAATAAGATTCAGACGCCACGTTAAAGGTGGAACATTAAAGAGGTACATTCTAATAGAGAAGATGAGGCACACGCCCCATAGCCTCAGCATGCATGAAATTATGATAGAGCATGGGAAAGGACTCGTAATACTAGGCCCCGTTGAGGAAAGAAGGGAGGACATAGCCCTGCCTAAGAAGGTTATGGAGAAAATTAGGAGGGCATCGGAGAAGGCGCAACTTGAACTTGCAGGAGACAGCTATTAAACACTACTTAAAAACTCAAGTAAGGGAGGAAATAGCTGACTTCTGTAGAGGAAGATGGGTAGCGCTTCATCTCGCCGACGAAAAGAGTACGCTGCTATTTAGAAGGTATTTACATGGGAAGCCTGTGACTATTCAAAGCCTGGAGGATTTTCAAAAGCTCATCAAAAATTTTGGGCAACGTGTAAGATCAATATATGCTACAGCTAACGTTTATAAATTCAATACACAACCTATCGCCCATAAACCATCCCTCGATGATGTTATAGCCTGCACGCCTACATGGGATATAGACAATGACCCAACCAGATGGAGAGACACGATAGAAATAGCCCGTGAAATAGTTGCAATTCTCGAGGAATATGGAATTAAAGAATCTACCTATATAAAGTGGTCTGGTAGGGGATGCCATGTACACATTCATGAACGGGCGATATCGCCTGAAATCTTAAAAGAAGCTCACCCCCTTGATTTCGCCTATGCAATAGTCGAGTACGTGAACATGAAAATTGCAGAAAAACATAGCGTAGCAAATTTGAAGATTGAAAATAGGATGGATGCTGGGAGAGTCTTCACATGCCCACTGAGCTTACATCGCGAGTTAAATGTTGTATGCATATGCATGAAGCCTAACGATTTAGACAATTTCTCACCTGAGTGGATTAAGCCTGATGATTTTAGGCATAATCCAAATTGGCGAGTCTTCATAACAGGCGAAGCAGATGATTTAGCCATGAAAGCCTACAAGCTGATTGGGGGATACCCACTAAGGGGAGGTAAGAAAGAGAGGAAGAAAAAGCTTGATGAGCAGATAATTGAGTGGCTTAGTAAATCCTGATAAGAAGAATAGGCGGTAATTAAGTGCTAAATCATAAATTTGAGAAACTGAAGCAGATAATAGACGATTACATGAGTAAAGTTCCAGAGCTTAAGGAGTACTGTAACCGCTGCTTAAGGACTGAACGCTGGGGCGGCAACGTGGCACTAATGGTTGTTGACGCAGCCTTCACTTCTATAGGTTTAAACTATTTTACGGCTGTCGTCCCAAAGGTTGAGGAGTTTCGCAAAAATTTTATTGAAAGTGGAGAAATAGTTAATTTAAAAAGCCTAGTAGAAGCCAACTTAGAAAAGCTTCTACAAATTTGGAGAAATAAACGTTCATGGATGGTGGCTAAGAATATAGCATTCTACTTATCTAAGCTAGATAACAATGACAGAATAGCCCTTAGAACATGGGCTTCAACGGCGAATCTTAAAAAATGGAGGGAAGACCCCATAGGCGGAATTAAAGGCGTTGGATTAATAACTTTTCAATACTTACGAATGATGGGTGGAGTAGACACTATAATGCCTGATAAAATTGTTAAAAGGGTTATAAATGACATCCTAGTTAGGGCAGGCATGCCCCCAGTAAATGAAGATATAGCTTTCATAAGGAAAGCTGAAGAATTAGCGATACAAT
>JAGTRA010000077.1 GCA_018396935.1 Candidatus Bathyarchaeota archaeon | reverse complement strand
AAGGGGGTTTCTAGATCTCTTTGCTCTTGGAATATTAGTATTGAGAGCTTAGGCGATTATAGGGAATTTTGGGTTAACCCTTCCAAATACCTAACGCTAAGCCTATGAGGAAGGCAGTTGATGAATACGGCAGTACATCTCCAATCGCCATTCCCGTATTAACTATTCTCGGGAGAAATGCCATAGCTTTATCATATATTTCTGTGAAGGTTAGGCTTATGTATCCTGTCGCCGCCAAGACTATTATTAAAGCAATGGCGATGATCATCAGTTTAAAAGTACGCTTCACAATTAGACCTACCAACAGCCCTATAATAAATGGTGCAATGAGAGAAAAAACCCACGCCAGGTCAGATACACTCATGTAACTCCCTTAAGTAGTGGTTAAGTAAAATGAAGCCTTTAAACCTTTTCAGCAAAAGCTAATTATCTATGGCTTAGCTTAATAATAGTATGATATGGCTGAAATTGAACTGGTAATTGTTCCATCGCTCCGTTCATCATCAAGAAAGGCGGCTGATCTCATTAAAAGTCGAGGATACAATATGGTGTTTTTAAATTTTCCAAGAAATCTCCAACAATTGATTTCCGAGCTTGCCTCAGGGAGAATTCAGCTTAGCAGTGCTCTGGATAGAATTAAGGAGGAGAAACTCATTCCGGAACCTATTGGAGCATGGTTATACCTTAATGGACCGATATTAGAGGCTATTGCGGGGATAAATGGAGCTGTTGAGGTTTATTGTTATAGCGATGTTGACTATCACCACATACTTGTGGACGTAGCCAGTAAAATAGCAAACTTAACTGCTAAAGCAGGTGCTACGGGCAAAGTGGATATTGAAGAGTGGTTAAGGATTTTAAAAGAACACCACATGTTTGAGACTTCAAGATTTGAAGCTGAAACTATTGGGGTGAAGGCTGAAGGCCGCTGCTTATGTTTAGCAGGTTTATCAGGGTGGAAATTAGTGGAGCCCATTAGAGCCATGGGGCATAGGGTCAAAGTTAGATGTGTAGAGAGGCTTTATGTCTTTAAGCCTTTAGAAATGCTTGACTCCTTAATAGAGCGGGGAAGAATTAAGCAGGAGGAAGCAGAAGAACTTATACGCTGTCACATAAACTTCGTTAGGGGCTATATTTTAACATCTGAGAACCTAGATGAAGCCTATAGTAGGTGGATTCGAAATAGACACAAACTTATTATCCACCGGAACGAAATCTCAAAAACCGTTCAGACATGAACAGCCACTATAGAAAGTTAACAGTAGGAGATACAGCTAATTTTGAGTGTCTAAGATGTGGGAGGTGTTGTAGTAGTGGTCCTAATGTAGGCTTAACAGCGTTTGACATACTTAGAATAGCAGAACATTTAGGAGTGGAGTGGCAAAAGCTAAGGGGCAGACATATAATCGCTGTTATAGCGGACACTATAGCCATTCCAATTTTAATGGACAAAGGTGGCGGAAGATGCGTTTTCCTAGAAGTGTTGAATGGAACCCCACACTGCAGCATTTACCCAGCGAGACCTATGAAGTGTAAAATTTACCCGTTCATCCTCTATAGCTCAGGTAACAAGGATACATTATATTTAGACGAATGTTGCCCCGGAGTAAAAGTGGAAAAAACGATAGAACCTCCATGGAAAATTTTAGAAAAATACATTTTTGAACTTAGAGTGCATTACTCTACACTTTATAAGCTAGTCTTTGATTACGGAATCGAGCCCATAGAGGCTCTTGAGAGAACAATTGATGAAATAGCTGAAACATATGATTTTGATGAAAGAGTGAAGCGAAGTAACAATTTTAGTAAAGGCTGATAGGGCTTAAGTTAAAAACGATTATAACTCATCTAAACACTTTTCCAAATAGCAGGTGTAATCTACTTGATGTTGGCGGAGAAGCGATTTGTTACGCATAAGCTGATCATCCCGGGAGCTATTGAGGATAGGCTTTATCAGAGGCGCATCCTCGAGCAAGCCCGCCGGAAAAACACGCTAGTCATCTTACCAACGGCTCTTGGAAAAACTATGATAGCACTACTCCTAGCTATTGAGCGTATAGATTTTGGGAAAGTGCTCTTTCTCGCACCGACACGCCCCCTCGTCCAGCAACATTGCAAAACTTTTATGGATAAAACTCTCCTCGAGAAAGGAGAATTAGCTACAGCTATGGGAAGCATGGCTCCGGAAAAGCGTGTTCAAATCTACAGTAGGAGTCGAGTAATATTTGCAACACCACAGTGCATATTGAACGATATAGAAAGGGGATTATTAAATCTTGAAAACTTCTCCCTGATAATATTTGATGAAGCTCATAGAGCTAGAGGCAATTATGCCTACGTTAAGATAGCAGACTATTACATCAAACAGGCTAAGCAACCGTTAATCCTAGGACTTACAGCCTCGCCTGGCGGAAGAAGGGAGAAAATTGAGGAAATTTGTAGAAATCTGCATATTGAAGCTATAGAGTGTCGAACCGATGAGGATGAAGATGTTAAACCATACGTACACCCAATATCCATTAGCTGGGTGTCAATAAAGCTGCCTGAAAGCTATAAACGCTTAAGTAAAAAGCTTAGAGAGATGTTGGCTGAAGAGATTAAAGGCATTAAGTCTATGGGTTTTTTAAGCAACGTCCCCCCGGAAAAAATTACGAGGCGAGAGCTAATAGCTCTTAATGAAGAGTTGCAGCGCAGATTAAACAGCGGAGGGGGAGAGAAACTTTATGACTTAAAAATTCACGCTACAGCCGCCCTAAGTTTAGCCCACATGATAGAGCTTATAGAAACCCAAGGCCCAGAGACCCTCTCAGCCTTCATAGAGAAAACCCTTATACCCATGGCTTCTGAAGGGAGTCGAGGTCATAAAGCGATACTTTACAATCCAGCCTTTAGGGATATTGAAGGCCTTCTTTACGCCTGTCTCTGGGACGGCAACCCAAAAATTAATGAACTCATAAGGTTGCTGAAAAGTCAAATGGATGAAAACCAGAACTCCAAGGTTATAGTGTTTACCCAATATAGGGATACTGTTAAGACGATTATGAAAGCTCTAGAGAATATAAGTAACCTAAAAGTTGAACGCTTTGTTGGACAGGCTGATAGGGAGAATGAGCCTGGGATGAGCCAAAGTCAACAGCGAGTGGTTATTGACAAGCTTAGAAGTGGAGAAATAAACGTGCTGGTTGCTACAAGCATAGCTGAAGAAGGGCTTGACATACCTGATGTTGATCACGTTATATTTTATGAACCTGTACCAAGTGAGATACGATACATTCAACGTAGAGGTAGAACTGGTAGAAGAGTCGCGGGGAAAGTCACCATATTAATGGCTGAGGGGACGCTTGACGAGGCGTTTTATTGGTCTAGCCTTTTAAAAGCTAGAAAGATGAAGCAAATAGTTAAACAGCTTAAAGGTTCCACGACTAAGGTTGAGTCAGGCGAATATAGAAGACTTTTTGAGTTTATGCCTTAGCTGTTTAGTGCCAAGCTGCCCATTGCCTGAATAGCTTCTCCTGAACTTCCACAGCTTTTTCAGTATTGAAGCAGCTAAGTTTGACTCCGTCTCGCAGCTCTTTCACGGTCGGTATAAAGATGTCTGTATCACGATTCTTAAATGGGCATGGTGGATAGAATGGATGTTGCTTACCAACTCTTACCCCCGTAACATCCGATTCAGGGCATGCGCCACGCATAAATCCCCTGCAACCAACAAGCCCGTGAAGTAGAGGCAGACTCTTAATTAGGTTAAAGTAAAGTTGGCTGGCTAGACATCTAAACTCGGGAGAGGCTCTAACGCATAATCTTAGACCTAAGAGATTTAGAAGGGAGCGAAGGTTAATAGTGTAATGGTATATTCCTACCGCTAAGCAGAAAGGTAGCACGTATCTGGCTGACTCTTTCGGTAAGCCAGAGGCCAGAAGTTCCTCATATAGTTGGAGGCAATTTGAAACTGCGGTGAGGAATCTGTCCCTACTTTCCCCATTAAGATGTTGTGGTAAAATAATCTCGTAAACTTGCTCCTCACGATCCACTCCCTCATACACCCGCACGTATCGTGTAGAATATCCACTATGGCTTGCAATTCTATGCTCAAGAAGCTCAGGTGCATTCCCCTTAGTCATTTTAACATCAAATTTTAGGATTATATGCTCAAGAGCCGAGCCATAATCGTTTCTCACAATCATCTTAAAAACTTCCTCAGCAGGAATCCCTTGGGGTACGCCGCTCATCCTAGCAGAGTAAACAACTTCCTCCCAAGCCTTCTCTCCCTTAACAAGCTCAAAATTGCTAATTTCAGGTTTAACGATCCTTATTTCCCGCAACTCCATGCACCTAGACACTAAACTTCTAATGTGCTTATGATATTTTGCCTTTAGGGTTTAATAGTTTCTTTTAGCGTACCCGCGTATACATCCGAGTTTTATCTCCTGCGCTAGCTTAGCTATTTCAGGTAGCGACCTGTAGGGATCTTCTAAGTTTTGTGCATAAATCCTCGCGTAGGCGCTTCCAACGACAACACCATCCGCTCCAGCGGAAACCATGGATTCAGCATGATCGCCATTGGATATGCCAAAACCAACGATTATAGGCGTATCAGTTTCCTCTTTGACTTTCTTTATAAGTCTCATTGTGGCTTTTTGGCTCCTTAATCTCGAGCCAGTAACACCTTCAAGACCTATGAGATATATAAAGCCGGAGGCTTGAGAAAGTATACGCTTAAGCCTCTCCTCAGAAGTTGTCGGCGCTACTTGAAGTATAAGGTGGAGCCCCCGCTTCTTCACCATTTCCATTATTGGCTCAGCTTCTTCTATTGGCAAATCTGGAATTAAGACGCCTTGAACACCAACATTTTTGGCTCTATCAAGGAAGCATTCAAGACCCATAGTGAAGGGTATATTAAAGTACGTTGTAAGGATTATAGGTGCCTCTAGACCTTGGGATCTGAGTCTCTTGATGCCTTCAAGACATTTAGTTGGTGTAACCCCAGCATTGAGAGCTCTTTCACACGCAGCTTGAAACGTTGCACCATCGGCTATAGGGTCTGAGAAGGGTATTCCAAATTCTATAATGTCAGCGCCTGCTTTAGTTAACGTTTCTATCAATTTTATAGAGAAGTCTTCGCATGGATCGCCATAATAAACATGAGCCATATGAGCGCCTTCTCCCCGCGCTTTAAGGGTTTCAAAAAGTTTCTCAAGATCCATAGAAATACC
>JAGTRA010000076.1 GCA_018396935.1 Candidatus Bathyarchaeota archaeon | reverse complement strand
ACTCTATTTATTGGCTCACCTTCAGGTTCAAAGACTACTATAGGCTCTGAAGACCGCTGTCTCACCAATTCATAGAGGTTTTGCACATAAACCTCTGTTTTGCATGGCTTCTCCGCATATGTTCTAAGTTGAATGTTATAGCGGGATTCTATACCCTCGAATACTCCATGAACAAAGCTTAGGAATTCATCAGCTTTTACAATACCTATAGGCGCAATAACAAGCTCGCCAACCTCAAATGTTTGAGCTTCCCTACCTATTCGGGTACCCATCTCTTTTGAAGCTTCAAGACCACCAAGGTATGGCATTTGAACCAAAGAAACCTTCCTAAAGTATGGCCTAACCTGGATTTTCTCAGATGTCATCTTTTTTGGAAACTCTCGGCCATCTACGACTCCAAGATAGGCGTGTTCGTTGATAATTTCAACAAAAAACACTCTATCTGGAGAGTCTAAGTTTACAGGTAATCCTGTAGCACTTTTTAAAGCAGCACCGACTTTAATGTTAACATCCAAACTTCTAAAGTTATGTTTCCCCCGCCTTACAGTGTGTACTGCAAAGTTTTTTGCATCACTTAGTAGTCCAGCTAATTCAATAGAGGCTTCGCAGAGAGAATCCATACAGGCACTTGTATATTTCATAATTGGAAAAACCTTCTCCGCTTCTGGGAGGTTGAGTTTAATCTTTTCAGCTAATTCCTTAGGATTTTCATCTGCAGCAGCGACTAAAACGAGGCCCGAATAGCCAAATGGGCTAGCTAAGACATCTACATTGGGAAAATTTTCTTTCACAAGTTGCGCTACTACAGTTTCGTATCCCTTAAGTGTCTTAATGATGACGGAAGCCATTGGAAACTGGAAGCCACACATATTTATAGCCCTCTACGAAATGCTGTAGTACTCAGCGATGGCTATAATGCTGAAAATTTATATAAAGATCATTTTAAGCAAAAATGTTTGGTGCTTCATAGCTGCTAGCTTGATGGGAAGCTGAAAAGTAGCGGCGTTATAGCGCCCCATCCTTGGGAGGTATTTATAAAGGGGGGCCGTTTTATAGAACGAGAAGGGAGGTGGCAGTGTGAAAGCTCAAGTTTTAAGGCGAATATCAATGGTTGAGGAGGCGCCCTTAGAGCTTCTTGATGTGCCAATTCCTAGACCTAAGGATAGGGAGGTTCTCATTAAAGTGTCTGTTTGCGGAGTGTGTCACACTGAGCTTGATGAAGTAGAGGGGCGGGTGATGCCTAAGCTCCCAGTAATTTTGGGTCATCAAGTTGTAGGACGTGTTGTTGAGTTAGGACCTGAAGCAAAAAGATACAGCATAGGCGATAAGGTTGGAGTGGCATGGATATATTCAGCATGTGGTAGATGTTATCACTGCTCATCGGGTAATGAGAATCTTTGCGATAAGTTTATGGGGACGGGGTGTCATGCTGATGGAGGGTATGCTGAATATATGGTTGTTCAAGAGGATTTCGCTTACCCCATTCCTGAAAGGTTTACAGATACACAAGCGGCGCCTCTCTTATGCGCTGGAGCAATAGGCTACAGAGCCTTAAAGTTAACAGGCATGAAGGATGGAGAGGTTTTAGGCCTTTACGGTTATGGTGCGTCAGCTCACATAGTTCATCAAGTTGTTAGGTATAAATTTCCAAACGCTAAGGTTTATGTTTTCACAAGGCGAAAAGGGGATGCGCCAAGCGAGTTGGCTAGGAAATTTGGCGCTGACTGGGTTGGGGTTACGGGGGAGACGCCGCCTAAGAAGCTTAACCGTGCGATAGATACAACGCCAGCAGGCATAGTCATAGCTGAGGCCCTTAGAAATTTAGATAGGGGTGGCAGGCTAGTTATTAATGTTATTAGGAAAGAGACATTAATCCCAGAGTTAGATTACGCAGCGCATTTATGGCATGAAAAGGAGGTTAAGAGCGTAGCTAATATAACTCGAAGGGATGTGGAGGAATTCCTTCCGTTAGCTGCTGAAATCCCTATAACTCCTGAAGTAACGGAATTTAAGCTTGAGGAAGCTAATAAAGCGCTTTTGGCGCTTAAGAGAGGAGAATACAGAGGCGCTGGAGTCTTAAAGATTTCATAGAACAAATGGGTGAGTAACTTGAAAGTATGCAAAGTTTCAGAGATACGGGAGTTAGATAAAATAGCCGTAGAGGAATATGGCATAGACGAAGAAATCTTAATGGAGAATGCAGGCATAGCTGTTTGTGGAGTTATCCTTAAGGAAATGGGAATTAGGGGTAAAAAATTTGTTGTATTTAGTGGTCCGGGAAATAATGGGGGTGACGGGTTTGTTGTAGCAAGACTACTACATTCTAACGGTGCCGAAGTCAAGGTTTTCATTCTAGGCGATAGGGAAAAATATCGTGGCGCTGCTGAGAAGAACCTTAAGCGTCTTGAAAAACTGCCAATACCTATAATAGAGTTAAAGAAGGCTGATGATGCTAAGGAAGATGTGAAGCAATCTGATGCGATTATTGATGGAATCTTCGGCGTCGGGCTTTCAAGAAATGTTGAGGGCATTTACCTAGAAGTTATCCAATTAATAAACGAGAGTGGAAAAACCGTTTTCGCCATAGACATCCCATCAGGGATAAACGGCGATACAGGCATGGAAATGGGTGCCGCTGTAAAAGCTAATTTCACAATAACTTTCGGCCTTCCAAAGGTTGGAAATATCATTTACCCAGGATATGGTAAATGTGGAAAACTTTACATTTCTCATATATCCTACCCTCAAAGTCTTCAAAGTTTAGATCTAATAAAGGTTGAGGTGCCTAAACTTGTAGCTCTCCCGGCAAGAGATCCTAACACCACTAAATTTTCATATGGACCAGCTCTTTTTATAGCTGGTTCAAGGAACTACTATTGGGCGCCAATAGCCTCCGCCTACTCCTTTCTCAAGGCAGGTGGCGGTTACTCGTATTTAGCATGCCCCGCCTCCGTGGCTCCGTTTCTTGCTGAGGGTGGGAGGGAAGTTGTTTTTCTACCTCAAGAGGAAACGCCTGAGGGAAGCTTGAGCTTAAAGTGTAAGGAAACATTGCTGAAGATATGCCATGAAAGGAGACCTAAAATCGTTGTTATGGGGCCTGGTTTATCTACGCATGAGGAAACTATGGAGCTTGTAAGGGAGCTTGCTCAAGAAATTAAGTTGCCCCTCCTCATAGATGGGGATGGAATAACAGCCATATCAAAAACTCCAGAAATTCTTAAGGATAGGAAAGCCCCAACTGTTTTAACACCCCACACTGGAGAGATGGCTAGATTACTAGGAATAAACCGCACAGATGTAGAGACTAACAGAGTGGAGATTCTACAAAAAACGGCGAAAAGGCTTAATGCAATAATAGTATTAAAGGGACCACACACGCTAATTGGATATCCAGATGAAAGAGTACATATAAACCTCAGCGGAGATACCGGCGGAATGGCTGGAATGGCCACAGCAGGAACAGGAGACGTCTTGAACGGTACAATCGCCGCCATGTACTGTCTGGGGTTAAATATAGAAGAGGCTGTGAGGACTGGTGTATTCATCCATGGACTCGCGGGGGATATGGCAGCTGAGGAAATAGGTCCAGATGGAATGACAGCCTCAGACGTCCTCAATTATCTGCCAAAAGCAGTTAAGCGTTACCGTGAAAACTTTAAAGAATTATCTGAAAGCTACTATGGTAAAATTCACCTAATTTAGTAGCTGCAAGAGGCTCTAAGTCATGGAGGATGTTTTTGAAGTAGCTAATAAAATTAAGAGGTTGGAAATTCAAGGAGCAAGAAACATAGCTATTGCCGCTATTAAGGCTATAGAGGCGGCAGCGATAAAGACCAAGGCTAAAAACAAGGATGAGATTTTGAAGGAGCTTTATGAAGCTAGAGACGTTTTGTTTAAGTCCAGAGTCACCGAGCCGCTTATGAGAAATGCGGTTCGCAGGATAATCGCGCAATTGGAGGAAACCCATGAAGATAATGTTGGAGTTTTACGAGAGGTTATTTCATTAACCGCCAATCAGTTTTTAGAGGACTTTGATCGTTCTGGGAGACTTATAGCGGAAATTGGCTCTAAGCGTATTAGGGATGGTATGGTGGTTTTTACACATTGCCATTCGTCTACTGTAACCAATATTCTTAAGAAAGCAAGGGAGGAAGGTAAAACCTTCGAAGTGATTTGCACCGAGACTAGACCTCTTTTTCAGGGTAGGATAACTGCAAAAGAGCTTGTAGAAGCAGGGATAAAAACGACGCTTATTGTTGATTCAGCTGCCCGCTTCTTCATGAATGAGGTTGACATGGTTATCGTGGGAGCTGATGCCATAACTTCTGAGGGAAATATTGTAAACAAAATTGGTACAAGTGCTATAGCCTTGATTGCTAAAGAGGCTAGGACACCATTTTATGTAGCTTCAGAGCTTCTGAAGTTTGATCCAGAAACCATGTATGGCGATTATGAGAAGATAGAAGAAAGAAGCCCTAGGGAGGTATGGGATAACCCGCCTGAACCCCTAATTATAAGGAATCCTGCTTTTGACGTTACCAGAAGGGATTTTATACATGGCATAATATGTGAAGAGGGTATAATATCGCCTCACACAATAGTAGAAGTTGTTAGAAGAAGATATCCATGGATTTTCAGCTCAAATCTTCCACGTTTCTAGAGCTATAGCAAGTTCTTTATGATCTTTAGCGTACTCTTTAAGGGAGATGCCCATCATAACGGCGTCTACAGCTTGTCGCATTGCCCTCGCGCCGGCTATTGTTCCATTCCGGTGGCCATGAATACCTCCGCCAGCCTGTATTACAAAGTCTTTTCCAAAAATATCTATTAGAGCGGGCACTAGCCCAGGGTGTAGACCGCCTGACGCTACAGGCATGCAGGGTTTTAAGCCAGCCATATCCATTTTTAAAGCCTCGATATTACATTTAACCTCCTCTCTAGTCTCAAACATTTTACCAACTACGGTTCCTACATGAAGTTGATCCACGCCAATTATCCTCGCCAGTTTAGCAATAACCCTCATTGACACGCCATGTTTTGGGTTTTTTGTTACAGCTGCGTGTCCAGCCCTGTGACCGTGGATAACGAGGGGCATATCTGCTTCACGGAGACTTTGTAGGGCGGCAAAACCTACCGTTAGAAGATCCACCATTATATATTCGCCGCCTTGAGAAAGCACATACTCTGCACGCCTAATCATCTCATTAGTTTCAGCGGTCACATTAATCATGTAAATCTTTTTTTCACCAGTTTCCTCT
>JAGTRA010000075.1 GCA_018396935.1 Candidatus Bathyarchaeota archaeon | reverse complement strand
AAGACATAAGCGATGTGCAGAGGCATTCTACAGCGCCTTTGAAGCTTTAGGGCTGTCAATTTTCCCGAAGGAGAAGCTGTCTCGTTCTAATACTGTAGTTGCTGTTAATGTTCCACGTGGTGTAGATGAGCATGCTGTAACTAAAATCATGTGGGAAAAATATAACGTTCAAATAGCTGGAGGCATGGGTAAACTTAAGGGGAAAATCTTCCGAATAGGCAATATGGGCATAATCTCTAAAAAAGAGGTTTTAGCAACAATTCATGCCTTTGCCTGCGCTATAAATGAGGCTGGGTATGCTGTAGATTTAAAGAAGGGGTTGGAGACGGTTGAGGCTGTTTTTCAGGGTTAATTTTAATATTCTGCGCATTCATAGCATTTAAAGTCACATATTCCTTCTGTTGGATGCTTAATCGCTTGAATTATTTTATAAGCTATTGCTAACGAGGCCATTCTTTGCGATTCCTCTGTTTGAGCCCCTATATGTGGTGTACATACAACATTATCCATTTTTATTAGCGAGTAATCATTTGGAGGCTCTTTTTCATAAACATCTAATGCTGCTCCAGCTATTTTGCCAGTTTTTAGGGCTTCTCTTAGGGCTTCTTCATCTATTACAGGGCCTCTAGCCGTATTTATGATGTATGCGCCGTTTTTCATTTGTTGTAATTCTCCTCTCCCTATCATGTGGTATGTCTGTTCTGTCAGGGGGACATGTATAGTCACTATATCGCTTTCCCTTAGTAGCTCCTCTAAAGACACGGCTTTGGCTTTCAATTCCTCAAGTAGTTTTGCTGGCGGATTGTTTAGGTCGCATATGAGGATTCTCATTCCAAAGGCTTTTGCTAGCCTAGCAACTCTCTGGCCTATCCTTCCAAAACCTATAATGCCTAAAGTTTTTCCATAGAGCTCCCAGCCCTTTATCTCATTTTTTATCCATCGGCCCTCTTTCATAGCGCGGTCTGCTTTTGGTATCTGTCTTGCTAAAGCTAAAATTAATCCAATCGTTAATTCTGCTACAGCTACTGACACAGCTTCAGGCGCGCAAATCACTTTTATTCCTTTCTTTTCCGCATATTCCACGTCTATATTATCTACTCCGGCGCCAGCTCTGGCTATCACTTTTAATTTTCTTCCGGCATCTATTATTTCCTTGGTTACTTTTGTTCTGCTTCTAACTATTAGGACATCACATTCTGAAACTTCTTTTTTAAGCTCCTCCTTTGAAATTTCCGGTTTTATAATTACTTCAAAGCCATTCCTTACTAGAACTTCTATTCCCTCCGGGTCTATTGGATCGCATATCAACACCTTTCTTTTTTCCTCTACCGCAATCGTGTCTTGTTTAGTTTTTTCGCGTATAAAATTCTCTATAACTGGCAGTATTTCCTCTAGTTTTTCTGCATACACATTTACTTTCGCATGTTTTTCAAGAGCTTGTGTAGGGTTAAAGCCTATTCCTAAACCAGCTTTTCGTATCATGTTTATGTCGTTGGCTCCGTCGCCTATTGCTATTACATTTTCAAGGGGAATCCCATACTGTTTGGCTATACGCTCCATATGCTCATCCTTATTTGAATCAACGATTACTTCTACACCTACAAGTTTTCCATCATTGAATTGAAGCCTGTTTGCAACTGCGAAATCTAAACCTAACTCTTCCTTTATGGGGTTAACAACAACGTCAAAGCAGCCGCTTACAACCCCTATTTTCACATCACCTAATCTTCTTAAAGCTTCTATGAACCTCTTTGCTTCATCTCTTAATTCAAGAAGTTTAGCTGCTTCTATGAATTTCTCATATTCAATGCCTTTCAGTAGCTCTATCCTTTTTTGAAGCCCCTCTTTCCAGCTTAATTTCCCCTCTATACCATCTCTTGTTATTTTTTCAACTTCCTCGCTTTTACCTACCATCTTTGCGAGAATTGGAAGATATTCGCCTTTAACAAGTACACTGTCAAAGTCTAGAACCACGAGAAACATGGCATAACCCCCAAAACCTTCTATCGCCTAAGCCGATAAAGACGAAAACTATTTCCTTAGTTAATCGGATTGGCAGGGCATCACTTTACCAGCCACAACCTAGACATGAATACTTTATTAAGATAAAAAGTTTTCTCTTTCGGTCAGTATGTAGTTTCGCATTTCATGTCAAAGCATGGATGTAAATACCTAAGAAGTAGGTGATGAAAATAATTGGCGCCGGGAGTGGGATTTGAACCCACGCGGCCCAAATGGGCCACAGGCTCTCAAGGCCTGCGCGTTATCCACTCCGCCATCCCGGCTCTGCTATAAAAACAGTTTTTTGGGTTTTCCCTTTAACCTTTATGGCTACTTTCCCTCAACAATTGGGAAAGTCTTGAGTCTTGTTTCTAAAATGAAGCAGCTTCGTTCCCCAAAAAGAAAATAAAATATTCAAGCTCCGCATTAAATTAATTCAGTGGGCCGGTAGTCTAGCCCGGTTAGGACATCCGCTTGACGTGCGGAAGGTCACCGGTTCAAATCCGGTCCGGCCCACTTAAATTTTTAAGTGAATCCTCCTCATACGTATATGAAAACCAATAATATTTAACGCGATTCAGCATCTTTTTTAATAATATTTTTCCTATTGACTATTGTTATTATTACTAGCGCGATCGCAATTATGGCAACTATGCTTATGGGAAGGTATTTTAGGGTTGGATTTTCGTTGTTTTCGGGAATATTTTGGTTTTCAGGCATGGATGGTAAAGTTTCTGAGGGACTTGTTTGGTTTATGTTTGGCGTTCCGGGATAGCCATATGGTGTTAGGTAGGCGATTTCTCCCGTATCACCCCAGACACCAATAGCTATACCAACCATGCCGCCTATTTTCTTGAAGTAAAAGATCACTTGCCATAATGGATAGAGTGCTAGCGGATCCCTTACAGCACTACCCTCGTTTACAAAGTTATCAGGTATCTCCCTTCTATGAAATAGCCCCGGAACCATGTTAAGGGTTACCTCTGGAGGCACGTCAAGCCATTCAGGGATCACAGGAATACTGGTACCGCCTTCTCCTATTACGGTTAAGTTATAACTTTTGGCGGCTTTCCAGGCGATTTCCAAAACTTCTTCTCTAGAGAATTTGCTTATGCCTCCCACGTGGAAAAGGTTCCATGTGTCAGAGAAAACAATTTGGTTTCCTCCAAAATCTATCGATAAGCATTTGAAGGGCATTTCAACGGCGTCTTCAATGTAGATCCATTTTGCGCCAGTCCAAGTAGTCTCCAGCTTCATGTTGTCCGCCGTTATATTTGATGGAACGAACCCTGTTATGTTATTAAAGGTGCGCATGCCAAAATTTGGGGGAGCCGTGCTGACTTTGTCCAGCAAGGTTAAAGCTTGATTCACATGAGACGTACCTAAGCCATATTTCTCCGCGAAACTTAGGTAGTTCCTGAGGATGATCCGCGCCTCGTCAAGAGCGTTTGTTGCCATTTGGCGAGTATAGATAACCGTGCCGTTCGTGGGACCATAAACAACCAGCACCCAGATGAAACCGTTAACAAAAGTGCTCATCACGCTTACATCGCCACTGCTTGAACTAAGATCCAACGTAATATGCTCCTCTTTGACATAACCTCCAAAATATGGTGGAAACATGTAGCTATAGCTTACCTTTGCTACGTCATATTTCGTTAAGTCCAGTCCTATAACGTCGCTCAAAAAGATAAGCATAACATCCTTTACTGTTGAATCCAAAGCGGCTACACATGAAAACTGAACCAATAAAGTAGCCGCCAAAAAGATTGCAACGAAACCTGCCTTATTTAGAATTCTCACTCCCACCCTCCCCTATCATGGCAGAACTATGTTACCGTTACCAAAAACTCTCATCCTGCAATACCACCATCCAGTCATACCGTCACCCGTAACTTGCACCCAATACCCGTTATAAAGTTTGGAATTCCCAAAAGTATACCTAGGCCCCAAGATTTTGCTCGTTGCATAATCAAGCGACTGTTTCATCGTGTGATGTGTAGGTCCATTATCCAACCCTAATGCGTATCTGTAGAAGTAGTAAGGGAACCACTTGTACTGCAAACTATCATAACCTGTAGGGTTCACCATATAAGGTGAGACAGCTTCCCATCCTATGTAACAGTAACTACCATAATCTGGTGAGTTATAACCATTAATGCTCATACCCGCCGTGCCAGTCCACGCTAATGGCATGCCTACGGCACTAGGCGGATAACTATATGGGTTATCAAAGAACCCATATTTCGTATTGGTGTTTGTAGGAGGGGGATAAAATGGACTAGATGCTGGATACGTGATTCCTGCTATATTGTACCAGTTTCCGCTAGAATCATACCAGTAGAGACCGCCATTTGCGCATGTCCAAATGAAGACGAAATACTGTTTACTTGGTATGGGTTGCCACCAACTATTTGGCGGGGGCCACCAGTAATAATTAGCGTATTTATATATATCGCGATCAAATATGTTTTGACCTTGCTCGCCATAAAAACCTAGGTGGCCGAATGGAGGTGGATTTCCTCCGGTAGCAAGGAAATCTCCCCACCAGACCGTAGCCCAATCAACATTATTGTTGGGAGATTGGCAATATTGAAGAACGTATACCACGTATCCTAATTGTGTGTAAGTTCCGTAGGCATTTACCGGCGACAATGTGCTTGATCCATAAAACATCCAGTAAATTTGATCGCAAATCCAAGATTCGGCGTCTAGCTCATTTGGTGGAGCCCCGCTAGGAGCAAGATGCCCCCACTGTATAGAGACTTTCAACGCCGCAGCTGACCTTAATTCAAGCATTTGAGTAAGTAGAAAGCCAAAAATCAGAAAGTAGACAACCGGGCGTTGCCTCAGTATGTACTCCCTAATAATTTTTTGGGGGAGGGGGGACGTATAAACATTTTGTAAAACTTCTTTGGGCTCTACATGGATGAAAAATTGAAAAATAATTACCAGTTCAAGGACGACATCCTTATGAGACTCACAAACTAAAGGTCCGTCCTATGACTTCGTATATGGGTCAAAATATCAGCTGGGTGGAAAGATCATGCGAGATATAATGGCAAAAGAGTGGGGATACAGGCCACCATGGATCGACAAGACGCATCCATTGACCGGATTCATTTTTGAAGACTAAGCCGTTTGGATAAAAGACGTTGATTTCAACTCTCAAAGGATATTTTTAAACTATTAGAGACCAGAATTAAATGTGCTAAGGTGAATAAATTGGGCTCACTTAATTTTTTAATTGCATACGGCCCGATCTACTATTTGTGCTGATTAAATTCTCTAATACGCATGTTGGGATTGTATACATATCTCCGAAGAATTCTATCAATCGCCTTGG
>JAGTRA010000074.1:4498-5448 GCA_018396935.1 Candidatus Bathyarchaeota archaeon | reverse complement strand
GAGACATAGTAGCGGTATTGAACCTTCAGATGCGGGGAGCAGGGTTCCCCCAAAGAGCCCTCAATGAGTTAATCGAGGGGGAAGGGCTATGTATGTCTATAAAAGACTACGTAGCTCAGAACCCCTTTCTCTACATAAAACCTTAGGATGAAGATGTTATGAATGTTCTAGTTACTGGGGGCGCAGGCTTCATTGGGCATAATATAGCCCTCCACCTTAAAAGATTAGGCTATGGCGTTACAGCCTTTGACAGCCTTAAGAGGGCTACGGAGTTCGCCTGTAGGCGGCTAGCCTCCTGCAGCATACCCATCATAAAAGGTGATGTTTTAAACTCTAGAAGCATTAAGAAACGTCGATGTAGCTATCCACGCAGCTGCCTACATAAGCGTTAAAGAATCAATGAAGAAGCCAGCTCTCTACATCAGGAATAACGTGGCAGGTACAGCCAGCATAGCTAAAGCCTGCCTACAAAAACGTGTAGGGCTAATCTACATTAGTAGCGCCGCCGTGTATGGGGAGCCATCCGCCACTCCAATAAGTGAAAACCATCCAACAATCCCCATATCGCCCTATGGCCTATCAAAGCTTATGGGCGAACAAATCGTGGGATTCTATGCTAAGCAAGGCCTAAAATATGCTGTGTTAAGGCTTTTCAACGTTTATGGCCCAGGCCAAAGCAGCGCCTACGCTGGCGTAATAACCTGCTTCATTAATAGGCTTAGTGAGGGTAAGCCGCCGATAATATATGGCGATGGCCAGCAAACAAGGGACTTCATACACGTTTATGACGTGGCAGAAGCCATAAGGCTAGCTATAGAAGGAGGCCTCGTAAATGAAGCCATAAACATTGCGACAGGAAAGCCTACAGCTATAAAGGATCTGGCAGAGCTATTAATAAAATTAACAAGAAGGGACCTAAAACCAATATTCATGAAAGCTCGCCTAGGCGA
>JAGTRA010000074.1:0-4488 GCA_018396935.1 Candidatus Bathyarchaeota archaeon | reverse complement strand
CTATGCAGACATAAGTAAGGCTAAAAGCCTTCTAGGCTTCAAGCCGAAAATAAACCTTGAAGAGGGATTAATAAAGCTAATAGAGGAACAACTACAGGCACGTAATAAGCCTTAAATTGGGCATGGGCCCCCTCTAATCAATAAGATGGGCTCACTCACGTTTAATTACAGGCATCAAGCTTTTTGGTAGGATAATGCTAGAGGCTTAACCATGGATGAAGACCAATCTAGTAATCGCTTAATGGCTACTGCTAAAGAAGCTGCTGGAGGAGCTTTCCACCTATTCTGGGGCGGCAGCCTAGCCACAGTATTATCGGCAGTATGCGCCATCCTCGTAGCCCGCTTCCTCGGCCCTGAGCAATATGGCGTTTACTCCCTCGCCCTCATTGTTTCAGGCTTCCTCATGCTTTTCACAGATTACGGCGTGAGCCAAGCTTTAACACGCTTCATAGCCCTCTACAAGTCAAGGAATGAACCACACTGCATAGCCCCCTTATTGAAGACCGGCCTAGCTTTTAATGTGGCCACTAGCTTAATCATGTTCGCCATAGGCTTCATCCTCACAGAGCCCCTTACAAGCCTACTCATAAGTAGGCCTGAAATGGCCCCCATAGTGAGGATAACCCTAATCCTCGTGATGGTTTACCCGCTTTCCACAGCCATAGGATATGCGCTTCTAGGCTTTGGAGATATGAAAGGCTACGCTATGATTGATGTTGTCCGCCAAGCCTTTAGAGCCCTACTAAGCCCCCTCCTAGTAATCTTAGGCTATAGCGTAGCCGGCGCTATAGCAGGATACGTAATCGCCTTCTCAATCGGATTCGCCACGGGCTTAATCCTACTCTACAGGCATTATAGACGCCTTAAAAACGCAATCATGAAAAGCGGCCAAAAACCACTTGAAACCCTATACCCCATGATAGCCTATGGCGCGCCGCTATATCTCTCCAACACCCTAAATAGTTTCATTACAACATTGAGGGGTATAATCCTAGCCTACTTTACAACAAATTTTCTCATTGGAAACTTTAACACAGCCATGAACTTCTCCATGCTTGTAACGCTTTTATCATCACCTGTGGCTACAGCCCTTTTTCCAGCCTTCTCTAAGCTGGGAAACAACACGAGGGAGACGAAAACAATGTTCACATACTCCGTTAAGTACACTGCAGCCCTAGTTATCCCAGCAGCCGTTTTCGTGGCGGTTATGTCCCGAGACCTAATCTTCCTATTATATGGCGCAAGCTATAGCCATGCACCCCTATACCTAGCCCTATACTCCATAACGTTCCTATTCTCAGCCCTAGGCTCAATAGTTCTTGGAAGCTTCTTCAGCGGCGTAGGCGAATCAAAAGTTAACCTAAAGGCTACGCTAATATCCATGGCCGCCTTCATGCTACTAGCTCCAGCACTAACGTGGACCCTTCAAGTTGAGGGGATGATAACCGCCTTAATAGTGGCTACAGCCTCCTCAACCCTATACAGCCTATGGACTGGAATACGAAGGTACAGCCTAAAAATTGACCTGAAAAGCTCAGCTAAAATATGTGTATCCGCTTTTCTTGCAGCAGCTCCAGTAATGCCCATAGCCCTACTCTCCCCAATGCCTAGAATAGTAAATCTAGCCCTAGCTGCATTAACCTACCTCCTAGCCTACCTAACCGCTGCCCCACTGCTGGGGGTGGTGGCGGAGGGGGATCTTGAAGCACTAGCAGGCATATTTTCAAAGGTCTCCATTCTACAGCCAATTGTACGCTTAATTCTAAGCTATGAAAACAAGGTGAACAGCTTAATAACCCGCAGGAGCGCTAACAAAACAGCCGCGTAGCATTAGCCGGGTAAACTTTTAAGGCTTAAATGAATACGTCACTTGTAGAGTTTGATCCAAAAATGGCTGGGATACTATACGCGTTAAAAATGCTTTTAAGGAAGGAGGGCACGTTTTCAGCGATTCTCTCAATAACCCTTCTGGTCGCAGTCATCGCCTCTACGTGCTCGGTAGCTAACAACCTAAGCCTCCAGGTTCAGGCATTAAGTAGGCTAGTGAACCCGGGCGGAACAGTAATAATCATAGGCGCCAATGCATCCTCGCTTACGGACAGCAGCATAAGCCTTGACTACGTGCATGAAGTGAATGCTAAAATAAGAAACCTCACCCTAGTTAGGAGTACATTCACCCAGGGGATATTAAGGGTTTCAGTAGACGGAAACGCCGCAGCATACATGCGCTTCATAGATGATGTAGCAGGCTTCCTAAGATGGAGGAATGCCCGCTTAAATGGGACAATAGCATCCAGCGATTTTGAAGTGAATGTAGGCGAGGTCCTCGCAAAGCTCCTATCAATAAACGTTGGAGAAAATGTAACCGTTCAATGCCATGGAAAACAATTAAGCCTCAAAGTTTCCGGAGTCTTCAGAAGCCAAACTGAAGTAGACGCAGAAATAGTGGCTCAAATAAAGCTTCTCGAGGAAATTACTGGAAGCAGTAATGTAACCCTTATAGAAGTCGCCCTATCTGATAAATCTAAACTTCAAGAAGCATTAAGCCAAATAAAAGCCATCCTGCCCCAAAACCTGAGGGCAATTCAAACCCAGCAGCTACTGGAGTTTGCTGAGCAGACAACGCAGCAGACAATAAAATTCCTAGATGTATGGTTTACAGCGGTTTACATAGCTATTGCCGTAGCCTCATACGTGGCTGCAGGCAGGCTTATAGCTGAATCAAGCTATGAGCTTGCCATGTTAAAAACTCTAGGCGCAAGCAGCCATCTATTATCCATAACAGTTATCCTGTATACGGCGATTGTAGCCTCTGCCGGCTCCCTACTGGGGGCTGCCGTAGGCGTTACAGGCGCTCAAGTAGCTGCGACAATCTTCAGGTGGATTAAGCCCTCAATAGTCATTGAACCCTTCCTAGAGCCTCAGCAGTTAATCCCCATAACACTTCTAACATTAGCATTTTCACTGGCAGGATGCATATACCCAGCATTCAAGAAACAAATTTAATATTCATAAATGCTCAATCATACTGCGATAGGTGAAAGAATGAGCAGGGATCAAGCAATAGGGCTAATGCTGCTAGCAGCTTCCATCATAGTAATACTTGCTTACATCTGGCTTATCTTCTTCCCCCCAATCCATGGCGTCGACATCTTCATCCTCAAGTTAACAGGGGCCGTGGCTGTTGCAGGCATATTCGCCATCCTAGGGTGGATAGGCTACACGTTAGCTACAACACCGCCGCCAAAACCAATTGAGGAAATAGAGAAGGAAATAGAGCAGGAGCTTGAAAAGATAAAAGAGCAGGAGAAAACTGAAGAAAAGCAATCCTAAAACATAGAGCCCCCCACTTTTTATCTTAAACTCCTACATCCCCAAGCCTTCTATTAAGCTACCTTCTATTAAGCTACCTCCACTCCACTTGGGGGAGGCTTACCCCTCCATATTCTAAGGGGTTTTTCAAAGCTCCTCGCCAATTTAATTCTTCCAGCCATCATCCACTGTTGCATGCTAACTCTGCCCCATAGGGTTAAAGCTACTATGATGGCTACTCTAGCGTATATGCTGGCGCCCATTAATAGTGACGTCACCTTAAACGTTAGGAATCCAGCATTAAAAGTCCATGCTGTAGTGAAGCCTCTAAAGCCAAGCTGAAACATGTACCAGCTATATAGGTCCGGCGCCCTCCCAAAGAATAGGAGGCTAATGGGGTAATAGAATAAGTCATTCATGAGGCTAGCTACTAAGCCTAAACATAATACAAGCTTCCACTCCCTTAAACCCAAAATAAGGATTACGGGGATGAAGGATATGAAGTATGTTACTCCAAGCCAAGCATGATAGCCTGGAACATTTGATCCCGGAACAACAAGATCAATATAATTAACATAAAATAGCCCGTAAACTATGCTAAAAATGAAAAGCCTAAAGGTGGGTGAAGCAAAACCCCTACGACTCACCTATCTCCACGCGCCTCACCTCCCCAGCACGATGGGCTAGCGCCCAGCACAATAGGGCTCTTAAGCAAAAGCACATCCGAGGAAACACGGCCAGCACGACCCCTAAAATAAACATTAACAATAACCATGACATGGGACGCCAACTCCACATCACCACTACCAACCTTAGAAGCAGCAACAGACAAAACCCTCCGCAAGAAAACACTGGGAACCTCCGCCGGCCTAAAACTAACACAAACAGTAGCCCAACCCCCATCCACACCCTGCATCAGCCTAAGAGAAGCGCGCCCAGACATACCCATTATGCACCCCCTACTTATTCATGCATACTCAATGTGTATCGTGTATTCAGATTTAATATACTTTTCCCCAATCTTGTCCAACACACCTACAGAACAGCCCTCACATAACCATCCACAATAGTTCACAATAAAGCAGATTCTAGGATTCCCCCTCCCCCATGATAAACCTCCTCTCTCAATCAAATCAATCTGAGCCCTCATGGCTCTACACCAATTAATTTTAATGC
>JAGTRA010000073.1:5034-5462 GCA_018396935.1 Candidatus Bathyarchaeota archaeon | reverse complement strand
CCATCATGAGCAGTAGAGGGTGTCCTTATCAATGCACTTTTTGCGTTGCCTCTCAAATGTTTGGAGCGAAGTTCAGGGCCAGAAGCCCAAAGAGCATCGTAGACGAAATTGAGTGGCTTATACGCGAGTATGGTGCAGAAGCAGTATCATTTCATGATGACACCTTAACCCTTGACAATGAAAGGATGATGAAGATATGCGAGGAAATTAAACGTAGGAAAGTAAAGATCCCATGGGGATGTCAGACTAGAGTTGATCGCGTATCTAAGAAACTTTTATCCATGATGAGGGAGGCGGGCTGTCATGAAGTATCATTTGGAGTTGAGTCAGGCTCTCAGAAGATAATAAATGCTATTGGTAAGGGGATAACGCATGAGCAAAGCGAAAAAGCTGTTAAATGGTCAAAAAGTGAAGGATTATTTGTCGCC
>JAGTRA010000073.1:0-5024 GCA_018396935.1 Candidatus Bathyarchaeota archaeon | reverse complement strand
ACAAACTATAGACTTCATTCGTAGATTGGAGCCTGATGATGCATGGTTATGTATCGCCACACCATATCCTGGAACGATACTTCGTGCATTGATTGAAGACATGGGATGGAAAATTTCTAATGATTGGAATAAGTATGATACTAGCCACGTTGTCTTTGAAAATCCTGAACTGCCTGCTGAAGAAATATTAAATGCAAGAAAAAAATTCTATGACTCATTTTATACACCAGCATACATGATAAAACAGGCTATAAAAGGGTATTTGACGGGGAACTTTTATAGCAAAGTTATGGCCAGAATAGCATTAAATCATATATTATGGCGAATAACAGCCATGTTCTAACGCTTTATTGCCTTAATGAGGAAAACATTAACGTAAATGCAAAAACTTTTTAGTTTGCACAATCCTTTTTAAGTTTGTTGGTTGATATGTCAAGGGTTAAAGGTCCTTTATTGATCACCTCTTGGAGGGCTACTAGGGCCTGTAACTTGAATTGTCTTTATTGTAATGTTGAGGCGAAGAAGGAGCCAGCTCCTGATGAATTAACGACTGAGGAGACGATTATGCTTGTGGATCAGATATATGATTTTGGCTCTGAGTGGTTTGGGCTTAAAGGCGGAGAGCCTTTAATGCGTAAGGATGTTTTTGAGTGTATAAGTCATGCTAGAAAGTTGGGGTTAAATGTTTGCTTGTTAACTAACGGTTGGTTTGTGGACGGTGAAGTTTACAGGAATCTTGTTAAAAATGAGGTTTTCACTTCTGTAAGCATCGATGGCCCTGAGGAGGTTAATGATATAATTAGGGGTAAGGGGACTTATAGGGCGGCGCTTACAGCTATAAAAAGGCTTTCAGACGCTGGGATACTGAATGGCTTATCTATGGCTATAACCGCCCTAAACTATAGAGAGGGCGCAGATCACATTATCAGTCTGGCTGAGGAGTATGGTGCAAGATTTGTGTGGTTCAATCATCTCCTTCCATGTGGAAGAGCTAGGAATGAAAAAAGTCTTGATCCAACCCCTGAACAATATGAGTGGTTCCTAAATCACCTCTACGACTTGATACATAAGGAGTATAAGAGGAAGTTTGACTTCCACGTCCACTGCCCCTTCTTCGCTAGGATATATAAGGAGAGAAATCCGGAGAGATTTCAAGAATGGTTTGATAATGAATTTACAGGAAAATGCATATATTTCCTCTTTGGCGGCTACCTAAGCGTTCTAGAGAATGGTGATGTAATTCCATGCTTCTATTCTGAGGGATTAAAAATTGGGAATATAAGGGAGAAAACACTAAAAGAAATGTGGAAGGATGTTCAAAACAATGAGTTTTACAAGAGACTAAAAAACCCAGACAATTTGAAGGGTAAATGCGGAGTATGTGAGTACAGATTTATATGTGGAGGATGCCGCACAAGAGCCTACGCCTATACAGGAGACTACTTTGAGTCAGATTATGCATGCGCTTATATACCCAAAAATAAGCTTCACACATGTACTGAAGCAACAAATATAGCATATTTAAGAAGAGGAAAAAATTAAGCATTACATGGTCATCAATTCTTGTTGAGCATCAGCTTTTATGTTCTATATATCCCCTCTATACGCATGCCAGCCGATGACGGAGTATGAGCTTTCATGTTAAACATGACGATTGCTTTAACTATTCTCACCCTAGCTATTGTAATAGACTGGCTTATTAGCGATCCATCACCCAATGAACCCTGGAAGATAAGGTATAAAGTTCATCCAACAGTATGGATGGGAAAATTCACAGGATTTTTGAAAAAACGTTTGAAACATCCAAATCCGAAGAGGGAAAAGCTAAATGGTGTTTTTTTAGCATTAACCGTCATAGCAACCTTCACTGTATCGGCTTATATCTTTCTAAAGGCGGTGTACGATTATTTAGGCTTAATTGCTTACATTATAGTTGCTGCATTACTTCTGAAGTTAACACTCTGTATAAGGCTGGAAACAGAGTGGGCTAAGGCAGCAGCAAAAGCCGTTGAGGCTAGGGATTTAATTGAGGCTAGAAAATATGCTCACTTCTCTAGAAGAGACCCAACCAATTTAACAGCTCCACAGATTGCTTCTTCGGTTATCGAGTCAATGGCTGAAAACCTCACAGATTTTAGGCTATCACCAATCTTTTACTACGCACTTTTCGGGGTCCCGGGAGCTATAGCCTTCAGAGCTATAAACACCTTAGATGGCATGGTGGGCTTTAAGGACCCTGAGCACATAAACATAGGCTGGTTTTCAGCTAGACTTGACACAGCTGCGAACTACATAATCGCCAGGCTTACAACATTACTTATAATAGTGGCCGCTGCCATACTAGGCGAAGACTACAGGAACGCTTGGAAAATAGCTATTCGTGACCAGTCTAAAGTTCCAAGCATAAATCATGGCTGGCTTATGGCAGCCATGGCTGGAGCATTAAATGTACAACTAGAAAAACCCGGCTATTACATAATCGGCGACCAAAAGGAAGAGGTTTCCCACATGCATATACTAAAAACTCTTAGAATAAGAAACCTAGTTATGATTCTCTTCATCCTTCTGGTATGCATCCCCTTGATCATGATCAGGAGCTTGTTTTTTGGATTTATAATATAGAAAGGGAGCCGGGTGTTACGTTTCAAGATCCAGAATTGCTTTTTCCAGCATAAGCTTAACCGGCAGATTATATGGGCACTTTTTCTCACACTCCCCGCATTTAGTGCATGCACTAGCAGGGGTTTCTAAACCTTTATAGAGTCTTCTAGCCCAATTCTTTAAGTTGAAGACTTCATGAAACATGTGAAATCTTAGAACGGCTGGAATGTTAATATTCTCTGGACAGGGCATGCAAAGGCCGCAGTCTCTACAATAGTTTCCAAGTTTTGCATTGAATGAGGCTTTCTCCTCCTCAGTTATACCATTATAACTATTTCCAACCTCAGCAGCTAACTCAACTTCTTGGGTAGACTTAAAGCCAGCGACCACTGTTGAAACATCTTGAGCTAATACAAATCTTAAAGCCACCCTAACCCTCGAGGCTATATCATCACCCAATAAATGTCTCAGATCAGGCTCATCTGAAAGCAGAGACAATGAAGGCCTATACAAGCATGTTATCAGGTTCGACGTCTTCGCCGAAAAGGGTTTCATAGCCGCAATTCCTACGCCAAGTTCCTTAGCTAAGGGTACAAGCTCCTCCAGCGCTTGCCGCGTCAAATAGTTAATAGGCACGAGAACCATGTCAAACTCTTGCGTTTTAATAGCCTTAGCTAAGACATGAGGTTTATGGCCAGTAACCCCTATAAAGTCGACAAAGCCTTCAGAGCGAGCTTTTTTACAGGCTTCCAGGGATCCGCCTGGACGCAGCGCCTTTAACAGCGTTTTATCATCATCTATCCCATGAAGTTGAATAATATCAAGCCTATCAATTCCAAGCCTTCTAAGACTACATTTAATATCGTCATAAGCTTCACCACCTGTTCTAGAGGCGGTTTTAGTGGCTATAACACAGTTATCTCTAACATCCTTTAAAGCAGCTCCGAGTTTCTCCTCACTATCTCCATCAAGCTTCGCAGTATCAAAATAGTTTATGCCAAGCTCATACGCTCTGCGTACAACACGTTTTGCCTCTTCAAAACTTAGTTCAGATATCCAAGTGCCGCCAAAACCTATGATAGAAACTTCGAGGCCTGTTCTGCCCAACAAACGCTTCATCAAGTTAAAGCACCACGATAACTGAACGAATAATAGTAGCTGCTTATCTATTTATTTCTCTATGAGGCATAACCTCAGTCGACGAGCAAACAAGAGTTTAAGGGAGCTAAAATGGAGGCAGACCTAATTCTAAGAGGAGGGCTTATTTTAACCATGAATCCGGCGAAACCCGTAGCCAAAGCCGTAGCTATTAAAAATGGTAAAATAATAGAGGTGGGTGAAGAAGCGGAGGTAATTAAGTATAAAGGCGCAGATACTAGAGTCATAGATTTAATGGGTAAGACTGTAGTTCCCGGATTCATAGATACCCATATACATTTATTGGATTTCGCGAAGGTGCTAGCGTGGCTTGACTTAAGCGATGCTGCATCCATCGAGGAGATTAAAAACAAGGTTAGGCTTAAGGCTCAAGGAGTTCCCAAGGGAAGGTGGATCCTGGGAAGAGGGTGGCATGAAAAGAGGTTAAAGGAGAAAAGACCTCCAAACGCGATTGACTTAGATGAAGTTACACCAGATAATCCAGTAGTGCTTTACCGTAGCGAAGGCAGAGTGTGTGTTGCTAACAGCATGGCGCTCATGCTCGCTGGAATAAATAGTGAAACAAAATCACCGCCTGGAGGCGAAATATGCAAGGATCCTTCAGGGAGCCCTAACGGGGTTTTAATTGAAAGTGCAACAGACCTTGTTTGGAGAGTAATACCTGAGCAGAGTCTGGAGGAAATCTTAGAAAACATTGACGTAGCTTTCCGAAAAATTATAGAAAATGGCATCACAAGCATTCACTGGATTGTTTCTTCGCCCGGCGAAAAGAAAATTGTATCATGGCTTGCTAAAAGAGGGCGCCTGCCAGTGAGGGTGAAATTGATAGTTCCTGAGCATATGCTTGAAGATTTCATTGAGCTAGGAGATCTATGTAATGACATTAAGTTAGGGGGAGTCATCATATTTGCAGATGGATCTTTAGCCGCTGGCACAGCAGCCCTTTCCAGCCCATACGTAAATCAACCAGAAAATATGGGCAGCCTCCACTATACACGTGAATCTATTGCTGATGCTATTACTAAAATCCGCAGATCTGGACTCCAAGCAGTAGTCCATGCTATGGGTGATAGGGCTGTTAAAGAAGTATTGATGGCTATTAAGGAGACGACGCTTTTATCATCTATGATAAATCATCGTTATCGCATTGAGAATGCAGCGGTTTTAAATAGGGAGTTAGTTGATCAAATGAAAAGTTTAGGAGTTGTTATTTCCATTCAGCCCTACTTGATTTTTTCAGAGTTTGCTGTATGGTCAGCTCTTAA
>JAGTRA010000072.1 GCA_018396935.1 Candidatus Bathyarchaeota archaeon | reverse complement strand
TCATTTAAAGCTTCATCTAAATCCTCCATTTCAATGCGAACACGTTTAGATGCTATTTTATTTATGCTCTTTTTGAGGGAAAATTTGGACATACGCTGCTTTTTATGTAAAATCAACAAAACTACAACTTTTATAATGTCTGGAAGCTCTTGTACCTCAAAGGACACTCAACAATTCACCATTTGTAGAGGGGATGAAATACTCTCAGGTTAATAACTTTTATGGAGAATTGATTGCGGTAGGCACCTAACATGTCTACAATTGTAATGTATCGTTAGAACTGTTTTAGGATGTCAAGTTTTTCCATAATTTGGCCGCAGTAATGACATTTAAGTAATAGAGGATCCTCACTTTTCACGTAGAATTTAGCCTTAACAGGCTCTTTACTATTGCTAATACATGTGGGGTTCGCACATTTAATTATATTTTCAATGACGCTCGGGAGCTTAACCCTAATTTTTTCCACCACATTATAGTCTCTAATAATGTTTATCGTTGCATGGGGGGCCAGAAGCGCTATTTTATGCACCTCTTGCGGGTTTAACTCTCTACCTTCAATTTTGACGATATCTTTAACTCCATACCTCTTGCTTGGAACATTCATAGCTATTGTGATAATTCTATTCTCCCTTCCAGTTATTCCGAGAATTTTAATTACGTCTAAAGCGTGACCACCTGTTATGTGATCTATAACTGTACCATTACGTATCTTCGAAACATAAAGCATAGTCTCGTGCATAAACACCTAAAGAGCATATGCAACTAGAACAATTTAACCTTTTACAGATGAAGTTGCAAAAGTTATTTATTAAGATGGATTCAGCATTTTTTAGGTGTCTCCATTGAAGTTTGAGGGAAGAGACATTATATCCATCCGGGATTTTACTCGAGAAGAAATCGATTATATTCTGGAAACTGCTAGAATTATGGAGCCCATTGCTAGAAAGGGCTCGGACATCCTTAAAGGCAAGATATTAGCAACGTTATTCTTTGAGCCTAGTACACGTACACGATTAAGTTTTGAAACCGCTATGATTAAGCTTGGGGGCTCAACTATAGGATTTGCGGAAGCTGAAATAGCCTCTGTAAGAAAAGGCGAGAATCTTGTCGACACTATTCGAACTGTTGAAAAGTATGCTGACGTAATAGCTCTTAGACACCCTCTTGAAGGTGCTGCTAGATTAGCTGCTGAAGTTGCAGAAGTGCCCATAATCAATGGAGGAAGTGGTGCTGAAGAGCACCCAACGCAAGCAATGCTAGATTTGTACACCATCCAAAAAGAGAAGGGTTGTATTGATGGATTAAAGATAGCGCTACTTGGAGACCTAAGATATGGAAGAACCGTCCATTCCTTGGCTTATGCCCTCTCAAACTATGATGTGGAGTTATACCTTGTTTCGCCTGATGCTTTAAGAATGAGGCGGGAGGTGTTAGAGGAAATAAGGGGAAGGATACCAGTTAAGGAAACATCAAATATTAATGATGTAATCAACGACGTTGACGTCTTATATGTCACGCGGATACAGAAGGAGCGATTTCCAGACGTAGCTGAATATATGAAGGTAAAGGGCTCGTATAGAGTTGGGCTTGAAACATTAGAGAAAGTTAAAAATGGACTTATAATATTGCATCCACTGCCCAGAACAGATGAAATAGCTCCGGAGGTGGATGCTACACCTTATGCCAAATATTTCCAGCAGGTTTGGAATGGAATAGTAACAAGGATGGCGCTTCTAGCCCTGATATTAGGGGCTGTTAATTAGCTTCCTCCTTAATATCTCGTAAAGGATACTAGGGGATTTATAGAGCCGCAGTGAGGACATTTATTAAGCTGCTGAAGCCAGCCCTTCATACAGTTACGGCAATATGTTACCTTCCAATCGTAGGTGAAAAAGGGCACCTTATAAACTTCAGCGACTTTCCTTGTAGTGGAAAAAAGCTCATCAAGCTCACAAGTTAAGCCTTCAGGGGATATTGCCATTAAAGCTCCACCATGCATAGGTTTAGTTATTTCAGCATAGGCAGCTAGCATCTTGAATTTCGTGTTGTCAACCAGAGAAACACGACTGAAAGTGGAGTAATATGGGTTCCGCCTAATTCCCTGAAACTTAACTTTTGATAGCCCGAATCTCTCTATATCAAGTTTAGCAAGTCTACTTGGAGCTTTAGGTAAAGGCAGGCATGATGGAGAAAATCTCCAATCGCGAGTGTAGGTCTTAATGAAGTTTAAAATTTGCTTAGATACCTCGGCAGTAAAGCTAAGCGCATTTTCATCTTCCCATGGTTTTTTTCCAAATAAAAACTCTGCAGTCTCTGTTAAACCAGCTACATTTACAAGAGTCCGAGAAACATCAAGCCTCAAATATTGATCTCCATCAATCTTATGAATTAAGAAAGGTAGAAGCGTTTTCTCTCTTGACTTAAACCATCGATGCTTTATTTCTAGAGCTCTAATAGCCATTTCCAGCCTATGCATCAATATTTGCTGAAACTTCCTCAAGTCACCCTCGCATTCATAAGCTATTCTGGGAAGGTTAATCGTGACGGCTCCGAGGATTGATGTTCTAAGGGTTTCAACTTCCCAATCACCACTTAAGTCGGGTTTTAACATACATCCAAAAGTTGAAAATACTTTGTGGGAATCGCCAGCATCTAGAAGATTTGCAAAGTATATGCTCGCCTTCCCAATGGCTAGTTGATGAATCCTAAGGAGTAAGTCTCTAGTATGTGAATTTGAAAAACATTCAGGTCTTAACTTAACTATAATGCTAGGATTTAGTAATGGCTTATTCTTGCCTATTTCCTCAAAGACGTCAATAACCATCGATGCTAAAAGCAAACTTTCCTCACTATAATCGCCATAAATGCCCTTCTGACCTTCAATAAAGCTTGTAGAGATCTGCTGTTCAGATATGAAACTTGGAATGCAAAGTTCTAAACTTATGGATATTCCAGGATAACGGGTTAAATTTAAAATGAAAAATTTTAATGTTTCACGAATTTCTTCGATTGTTAAGTTCGTAATGAAAGGCGCGAGGAAAACGTTAAAAAACTCTAAAGTTTGACCCTGAGCTACTTCTTCAGCAGAGTAGGATGCAACGTTAGCTATAAGGTTCAGGGCGGCTTCAAAACTTTTAGGAGGATGGATTGAGTGTCTGAAAAAATCTAAGTTTTCAAGGTTTAGTCCATATTTTAGGAATGGTCTTAAGTCATGGATCACCTCACTAGGCTTTATGGTCCAGTAGCCTAAGTCATGGATATGCAAGTCGCCTGCAAGGTGAGCATCAGATATATCGCGTGGTAAGAGATTTAGCAAGGCATATTCTTCCAGCACAATTTTTCCCGCTTCATTAAAAGCTTTTAACCCCTGCTTCATGAGAAGGTTGTGAACGTCATATACTGGTAAACCTAGACGTGTTAGCTTATGGCGATAATCCTCTAAACCGCTCTCGATGAGGATAGCATTAACAACCTCCCTTATGAGGGGCGCTGTAACGTAGCGTGTCCTTGATTTTAGAAGCCTTTTTTCAGCTTCCTTAGCAATTTTCTGCGCCAGCTCTAAAGGCATTTCAGCCTCTCGCCTTAGAGAAGTTACAATTTTATTAACATCAAACTCCTCAATGGAGTACTTAGAAGTTCGTACAAGCAACTTTTGAGCCTGCAGTGTTTTCCTCTCAAGATATTCAGCGAACTCTATTACAAAGCGGCCGCGGTCTGTAAGCCTATACTTCTTAGACTCTGAATCAACCTCTATCAGGTCGGTTTTTAGTAGAAATTTAAGGTGATACGCAAATCTCCCAGCATCTCTAGCAGGCTCCATCTTAAGGAGACTCATAAGCTCTGTATAAGATAGAGATCCCCTATCATAAAGGATATTTAAAATTTTGAGCCTAACAGGCGATGAAATAGCTTTGAGGACTTTAATACCACGCTTTTCCGATTCCTTAGACAGCCCCCTTAACCTCCAATAAGCACTAGAGTATTATCGCGACAAAGGTTTAAAAGTTAAGGATAGACAACGCTTATTATCTCGACAATTAACAGCTTAATGTGTGGCGGGGCTGTCGGCTAGCTTGGCCTAGGCTCCGAGACTCGGGCTCTCGGGACCCCGGTTCAAATCCGGGCAGCCCCACTAACTATATGAAATCTAACTATCTGATGAGCCCCGAGTTGATAACGCGGAAAACGCTCAAGAGGACAACATATTTTTCACAGCTAATAATAGCTGTGAAAACTCAAAAAATATAAAAATTTAAAAAGAGGGGGCTATAGGAACTGATTTCTCCTTAATTGCACATAGAGGTTAGCACGTTATGATTACTAGGATTGCTATACAGTCATTATTGGCGTTATGGCTTCTATCGTTGTTTGTACTTGTTCCGGTGAGAAGGGGTGTAGGGGGTTGGAGCGACTACGGCTATTGGTATTTGGACATCTGTGTGCGTGTCGCCTATGTCTGTGTATTCGCCTTTATAGACGTTTACGGCGTCAAGCTTAACCTAAAACGCCTTTTACATTAGCTGGTCTTGTGAACTGCTTATACACATAAAGTATCCAGTCGCCTATACACTCACCAGCAACAGCAGGAACACCGTCTGGAAGCGTAAAGCAATTCTGTAATCCTTAGTGCCGGGGGAGACCTCTATAACTGTACCTCCTATAACTATGGTTTAACCGTTGAGATATAGCTTTTAGCGATACAGTTACGGTTATATGTGATGGCCCTTTACCAATTGCATAAACTTAAGGCTAAGTCGTCGTAAGGGTCAATTGAAAATATTATGCTGTCGCTTATAATCGCATAGGCTATCCCAGTCTATTTGACGGAGTAAAACCATTTTACGCGGAAAACCTCTTCGCCAGATACCGTACTGGTGGCTATTGGACAAGCAAATACAGCGTGATAATTAAAACTGTCTCGGTGTAATAATTGATCAAGTGCAAGTTTTGTTCTACTACAACTTCGCGTCCAGATAACCTCACCGGTACGTATATCAACAGCTACGACTTCTTGCTCAACTAAAGTGCCTCCGTCAGATTTATATACGTTAAAGTAAAGCCTGTTTCTCAGTAGTGCTAGACAAAAACAGGTTATCTCTCATGAACTTTGGGAGACCTCCAACCCTCTTTAGATTTAACTGAAAGTTAACATTCTGGTCTATTGATCAAACGATTCTATCTCATAAATAGTTTTACGTTTTTCCAGTGTTCTTTTATTATTTGGAGATTTCCATGTATGTTTCCGTGAAGTGAATAAAAGATGTAACATAGGTACGTACATTTACTACATTTCTGATATTTTCTACGTAAATTATCGAGTTTTGAGCTGTTCCATATTTTTGGCAACTCATGTATTGATCCTATTGGCTCCTGAATATGACAGCCAGATACTTGACCTTTGTGGTTTATGACTATGAAGTTTTGGAGGGCTTTGCATTCCCATATGCGAGTGCCATTCGCATATAAGTTTATTAGTGCTTTTAGTAGGTTTTCTGTTACTAGGATATTGCTGTATTTATGTCGC
>JAGTRA010000071.1 GCA_018396935.1 Candidatus Bathyarchaeota archaeon | reverse complement strand
GGGTTGGGTGGGGTAATAGTGGGGTTGATCGCAGGCCTATCAGACTTCTTTGGCGTATATGGCTCTGGAACAGGAATCTTACTTTCGGTTGGAATAATATACCAGTACTATGAAATATTGATACGGGAAAGAGTAGCTGAAATGTATCCAGCTTTCAGAAGGATATTTGGAGAGTAAATCTAGCTAGAAATCATTAATGTTTCGGCGAAAGTGTTAAAAATTTGAATAAATCCTTTCCCTTAAGCTCAATAAGGTGGATTTATCATGGATGTGTTGCCGGCGTTAATCGTAATGGGTATAGCTGCATCGATTACCTTTGCGGTGACGCTTATCAACCGTTTAATGATTAATCCTGAGCAGTATCGTGCCTGGAGGAGAGAGATAATGGAATGGAATGCTCAATTACGTAGAGCACAAAAAGCCGGTGATAAGAAACAGATAGAGAAGCTTATGAAGAAACAACAGTACATTCTTCAATTGAGTTCTAAAATGAGTTTACAATCAATTAAAGTTTCCCTCTTAATGTTTATACCCCTCCTAATTGTGTGGCAATTCCTTGGAAGAATGTATGGTGCTGTGGACATGGTTTTCCTGCCTGGTTTTGGATATAGGCTTTCTATACCCCCTATTGGAGCTATTTCCCCACTATACTGGTGGTACCCGTTATGCGCCTTACTCTTCGGCAGGATATTCTCCCAGTTGTTTGGAATAACAAGTGTGGAGTGATGCTGTATGCCTAGGCCAGCTTTACGTACTCGGAGCAGAAAACGTGTCTATAAGGCTTTACCTGGAGGAAAAACAACAATTCATTATAAAAGTGAAATACCAGCACCAGCTAAATGTAGAATCTGCAATAAACCATTGAGTGGATTTTCAAGACTAAATCCATCAGAAATAAGTAAACTGAATAAATCTAGGAGAAGAGTTTCTAGGATCTATGGAGGCAGCCTGTGTTCAGAATGTCTAAAGAAAGGTCTTAAGGAAGCCGTTAGGGTATCAAGCAGTTCATGAGGTTCGGTAAATGCCCAGTGAACCGCTAGTTATATGTATTTGTGGCATGGCTGGAAGTGGTAAGAGCACACAAGCTAAACGAATCGCTGAACAATACAATCTCAAATACTACTCCGGCGGAGAAGCTTTAAAACAGTTGGCTCTTGAGATGGGCTATAAACCATTTGAGAGAGGCTGGTGGGAAAGCCGCGAAGGCCTCGCTTTTCTCGAGATGAGAGAGCAAAATCCTGAATTTGATAGGATCGTTGATGAAAAACTTTTGGAAGTAGCAAAAGAAGGAAACGTTATACTTGATAGTTGGACAATGCCGTGGCTTCTTAAGGGCGGATTTAAGATATGGTTGGAAGCTTCACTAGAAAAAAGAGCTGAAAGAGTTGCAAAAAGGGATGGAATAAGTATTGAGCGTGCTTTAGAGGCATTAAAAATTAAAGAGGCTAAGACTAAAGCAATATATAAGAAGCTTTATGGATTTAATCTAGGCGAGGACCTTAGTCCATTCCACTTTATATTGGACACAGACCCATTGACTACTGATGAAGTTTTTCAGATTTTAAGTGTTGTTTTAGATAGGCTGGTTTTTGAAAAGAGAAAGTATAAAGCATGAAAAATTTTAAAGACATTAAGAGTGTTATTGATAATGTGCTTAACGTTTAAAGGAGAGCAGTAGAATCTGCCAAACTGGCAGATTCTACCGGGGCCTTTAATTGTAGCAAGATTCTTGATTACATATCGTCAGGCTTTTAACTCTCTTCTTAGCGTTTCTATAATATTTCTTGTTTTTAACGGGCTTTTCATCACTACATTATTTCCCATATAAGGTTCTTTAGAGCGAAAAATTTTCCTTCTAATTTTCGGTAACTTTCTGGGCTGTTTGTTAAATTACGCAATCAATCATCTAGCATACTTCACTCAATTTGGAGAGGCGTGTATTGTAGTTCTTACATTTTTAAACTCCTTCCTTAATATACTGTGGTTCGTTTCCTGCTGGTCTTTTAGTTTAGCGCTTATATCAAGAGGAAACCGCCGTGGAAATGGATCGGAATGCTCGCTGAGATTCTAGAATTTTTATTCATTTTACTGTCACTAGTGATGGTTATATATCTCTTACGTCACTGCATTTTTACAGTAACCGTGTTAAAACGCTCTAAATGTGATGTAAATCTTTCTAAATCAGACTACACACCCACTGTTACTATACTTATACCTGCTAGAAATGAAGATAAGGTTATCGGTAGACTTCTACGTAGAATCACCGAGTTTACATACCCTAAAGATAAACTTCAAGTTATAGTTATCGATGATGGATCTACAGATCAAACAGAAAGGATAGTTAGAGAATATTCAAAATTGTATAGCTACATAATTGTCCTGAAACGCGAGGGGAAGGAAGCTGGAAAGGGGAAACCTTCTGCTTTAAATGCAGCGCTTAAACATGCTATAGGTGAAGTGGTGATATGTTTTGATGCTGACTATTATCCTCAAAGGGATATCGTCGAGAGACTTGTTAGATGGTTTAAAGATCCCACGATTGGAGCAGTTCAAGGTAGAGTTGTAGTCTTAAATGAACCATACAATATTGTAACTCGCCTAATTGCCTTGGAACGAATAGGTGGTTATGTTGTCGATCAGGAAGCTCGTGAGAGACTTGGCTTAATAACTCAATTTGGCGGAACTGTGGGGGGTATTAAAAGGAGCCTTTTAGAGTCTCTCGGCGGATGGGACGAAACCATTTTAGCTGAGGACACGGAGATAACCTTCCGAATCTACTTGGCTGGCTACAGAGTTAAGTATGACATAAGCGCCGAATCGTATGAGGAGGCTGTTTATGGTTGGCGAGCATACTGGAAACAGCGCTATCGCTGGGCTAGGGGCCATATGGAATGCGCCTTTAAGTATTTTCTAAAGGTACTGAAAAGTGATAAGTTGACTCCTGCCCAAAGGATTGACGGATTACTGCTCTTAAACATTTACTTCATGCCTGTTCTAGTTCTCTTTTCATGGTTAATTGGAATATTGCTATGCTTATTACGATGGGGTCAATGGGTTACAAATTTATGGCTAATCCCAATTTTGTTCTCGTATAGTTCTGTTGGAAACTTCGCACCATTCTATGAAGTTGGGGTAGGGGCATACATTGATGGGCGCTCCAGAGCATGCTGGTTAATTCCACTCTTAGTGATAGTTTTCTTCTATAATATCCTAATATGCTCAAAAGCATTTCTGGACGTTATAGTCTCTAAGCTTATTGGAAAATCGAAATACGTATGGGAGAAAACCGAACATAATGGTTATATAAACTCCATGTGATTTAGAGATTGTATGAGCTCAGCCCAGGTTGGGCTTCCACTGTTAGCGATAATAGTATTCATCATTCTAACGTTTTTGCCAGCAATAATTGAATTGAAAAAGCCTAAGAATTCGGGTCCTAGGATAATCTTTGACGGGGACTCGCAACTAAGCATGCCTTTAAACATCCTTTTAAATGTTCCATCCATCGATGATACATCTACGAATTTTGTAGCTCCTACCACTTCAGGGCTTCTTGATTTCCTGCCAGATATTGAAGTCTAGAAGCTTCTCAAATTACTTATTTAGTCCATTTTCCTTACATTATGTAGTGTATGGACCCATGTTTTCAGTAAGATGTCTCGTATGCGGTTCAATTTCCCAGATGCAAATAGAAAGTATGAGGTGCACTTTATGCGGCGGCTCAGTAGAATGCGTTATAGATGTAGAAGGGCTTAGAAGCAGTCGATTCACAGGACCTTTCTCTTTTTGGCGTTACAAAACTATGCTCCCGAAAGTTAAAAATACTCTATCCCTCGGCGAGGGTGGGACTCCCCTTCATAAAGCAAGGAGATTAGCTAAGCAGCTAGGTATCAGTAACTTATACCTTAAAGACGAAACCCGTAACCCAACGAATTCTTTTAGGGATAGATGCGCCGCTTTAATGGTTTCCCACGCCCTTGACTTGGGTGCAAAGGCGATTGTATGCGCTACTAATGGAAATTTAGGCGCATCCCTGGCGGCTTACTCCGCTAAATTTGGAATTCCATGCCACATTTTAGTCCCTAAAAATGTGGATTTAGGAAAGCTTGCTCAAATGATAATCTATGATGCTACAATCGAAGAATATGGTGAAATTGTAGACGATTCACTTGCAAAAGCTGAAGAAATAGCTAAAGAAACAGGTTGGTATCAAGGTTCAGCTGAACTTAACCCTCTGGCCATAGAAGCCCTCAAGACTATTGCATATGAGGTTTATGAGCAATTTGGCGTTCCAGACTGGTTCATTATCCCAATGGGAAGCGGCGGAACCCTGTACGCCATTTGGAAGGGTTTTAAAGAGCTTCAAGCAGCAGGTATGGTGAAGGAGACTCCAAGGATGGTAGGCGTCCAAGCAGAGGGTTGCTCCCCGATTGTTAATGCTTATATACAGAATACAGCCGACCCCTTCCTGAAAGCAAAACCCTTTACTCATGCCCTTGCAATATTGGTTAGAAACCCATCCCATGGGAGAGCAGCCCTTAAAGCTATTAAAGAATCCGGAGGATTAGCAACTTCAGTCTCTGATGAAGAAATAATTCAAGCAGAGCAGGAAATTGCTCGATTTGAGGGTCTTTTTTCTGAGCCAGCTAGTGCGGCGACGATTGCTGCTTTAAATAAGCTAATAAAACAGAGTATAGTGGACAGCCACAGTAGCGTTGTTTGCTTAATTACCGGAAGCGGGCTTAAAGCCACCGATATACTTCAAGCTTTAACAAAAAAGAGGAAAGCTACCCTCATAGGCCTTGAATTTAGCACGAAAGAGAAAATCCTCAGAATCCTCAGTGAAGGAGATACTTATGGTTATGACTTATGGAAGAAGCTTGGGAGAACCATGACCCGTGGAGCCATATACCAGCATTTAAATGAGCTCTCAAATAAGGGGCTAATATCAAGCTATGAGGTTAAGGGGAAGAAATTCTTTAAGATTACAAGTCGCGGACGTAGAGTTTTAGCAGCTATTGATGAACTAAAAATTCTAATTTAGCGATAAACTAAAATAGTATAGTTACAACTATACTAACTTGTGGGAGCATGTTAAAAGCCAAAGACATAGCGGTTACATGTATTTTCACAGCTTTAGTCTGCATTGCTACAATAAGCTTCACAATTTATGTTCCAAGTACTAGAGGATACTTCAACATCGGAGAAACCATGATTTATGTAGCTGCGCTCCTCTTTGGCCCATTGATTGGAGGAGTTTCTGGAGGCCTGGGCTCTATGTTTGCCGACCTCCTTTTAGGCTATTATCACTATGCTCCTGCCACACTAGTGATAAAAGCTATCGAGGGCTTTGTTGTAGGCTTCATAAGTAGAAAGGGCATAACTTTAGCTAGTAAAGGAAACAAACGTTCATGGCAAGCATTTAGCATAGCCAGCGGAATTCTAACAGGGAGCTTGATAGTGATAGTAGGTTCAGTTTACTACAGCGGATACACGGAACTTTACTCCAGCATAATTTCAGCTGAAACCCCTACCATGGTCATAAATATACCAATCGAATTTTGGCTTGGTTTAGGAATAACCACCGCACTTTTAATATCTATTTTCGCACTAACATTC